>JBHELP010000059.1:0-8025 GCA_046263035.1 Candidatus Dormibacteria bacterium
CCTTCTTCGCCTTCTTCTTCCTGGGGTCACTTTTCATGCAGCGGGTGCTCCACTACAGCCCTCTGCGGATCGGCCTGGCGTTTGCTCCAGACACCATCGCCATGGCGGCTCTCTCAATCGGTCTGGCAGCGCGGGTGATCGTGCGTTTCGGGCCCCGTCGCGTGGTGCTGTCCGGTCTCACCTTCATAGCCGTCGGCATGCTTCTGTTCACGCGGTCACCTGAGAATGCCGGCTACGTAAGTGATCTCCTCCTTCCCATGATCCTTCTCGGCACCGGCGCCGGACTAGCCTTCACGTCTCTCATGCTGGTGGCCATGGAAGGCTCCACGCCGAGTGATGCGGGGCTCGCCTCCGGGGTGCTCAACACGACGACGCAGGTTGGCGGCGCCCTGGGGCTGGCCATCCTGGCCACGGTGTCGAGCGGACGCTCCAGCCAGTTGATGGCTCAGGGCGCCGGCGAGGCCGACGCGCTCAGCGGCGGGTACCATCTCGCCTGGGCGATCAGTTCCGGTCTGGTCCTGCTCACCATCGGTGTGGCGGCGGTGGTCCTGAAGCCCGGCAGCGCCCCGGTGGCCGCAACCGCGGCGGAGGGCGCTGACGGCGAGCGGGATCACCTGATCGCCTAACCAACTAACTGCACTTCATCGGGCGTTCGGCGCCGTCACGCTTGCTTGACGTAGGCCCCGTGCGGACCCCATCATCGTTGCGATGCTCACTCACACCGGCATGCGGGGACCAACCTCCCCAGTCAGTACCGGCCGTGGGATTCTGGCATCGTTCGGTCTCCGAGGATTCGCGGCGCGGTCTCAGCCTTGCGACGCTGTGGCTCCCCGGTTCCGTAGGACTCCTAGCATGTGGAAGGCCACAGCGTCGCAAGGGTTGCACCCGTATCTTTGTGGGATCAAACCTCGAGACGCTCATGGCGTCCCGGGACACTTGGGAGGTCTGTCATGTACGGAACGGTGATGCGCTATCAGCTCAAGACGGGGATGGAGGAAGCGATGAAGAGCCTCTTCGCCGAATTCGAGGCAAACCCTCCGGAGGGGTTCGTGAGCTCGACCGTCTATCGCCTGGATTCGGGCCAGGATGAGTACATGATCGCCGCGGTCCATTCCGACCGGGAGGCCTACGTCGCGAATGCTCAGAGTGAAGCTCAGAACGCCTGGTTTCAGCGCTTCCGGGAGATGCTCACCAGGGACGTGACCTGGGACGACGGGGAGATTGTCGAGGTTCCCTGACGCTTCCAGTATCGATGGCAAGGGCGGCTTCTCCCCAGACCGGAGGAGCCGCCGGGGGGGCGGAGCCGGGGGAACGACCCGAGCGGGGGGCAGCGCGTCCGGGCCTGAGCGGAGCGGGAGGCGGACCGGAACGGGGGGGAAGGCCCGAGCTGGGATGACCCGAGGTGGGGCCGGACCCGAGTTGGGAACGAGCGGAGCTCGAGGCGCACCCAGCTCGGGGTGGCGCGGAGCCCGGACCACTGGAGCCGGCGACGCCACCAGGCGGGTCGCACCGGCCTCGAGCGTTCGTTTTGAAATCACTCATGGTGCAAACCGTGGTTTGAATACTTGTTCACCCATCGGTCGTAGACCATGTGAATGGGGACGGGATTTAGGAAATGCAGCTTCTCCCGGCCCCCGCGCCGCGTGGTCACCAGGCCCGCCTCCTCAAGCAGGCGCAGATGCTTCATCACACCGAACCGGGACAGAGGCAGGCGCTGCTCAAGTGCACTGAGTGACTGGCCGTCCCGGGCGAAGAGCTCGTCGAGAAGCCCGCGGCGCGTGGGGTCGGCAAGAGCCTTGAACACATCCATTTCCCAGCAGATTATGTGACCACAAGGTCACACGTCAAGGACAGGTGATAGCATTGCTTTGATGAACAGAGGTTCGTCAAGACAGGCTCCGCTTGCGGTCAGCGCTCACCGCGGCGGATATGTCGATGACACGGTCCCCATGCTCGATGCCTACCGTTCCGGCATCAACGCCGGCGTGGATTTCGTTGAAATGGATATCCGCAGGACCCGTGACGGGGTCCTCGTGCTTCATCACGATGAATGCCTTCCCTCTGGGCTCCCGCTCGACCTTGGTTCCTACTCCGAATATACGGAGGAGATGGGAGACCAGGCTCTTGGCCTGGAGCAGCTGCTGGAGCTCGCCAAGGGCAACGTCGGTCTGCACCTCGACCTGAAGGAGAGCGGCTACGAACTGGAGTTGATGGACAGAGTGCTGCGCGACTTCGAGCCACGGGAGTTCGTCGTGACGTCCGTGAGCGAACAGTCGCTGAAGGTGATCAAGGAGAGATATCCCCAGGTGCAGGTAGGTCTGACCCTGGGAGGTCTGCTGGGTGCCAGAGGTATCGGCCGCGCCATCTGGTCGCGGCTGAACGAGTTCTTCCCCCAGGGGCGGATCCGGCAATTCGCTCCGGACTTCCTGGCCGTCAACTATCACCTGGCCAAGCTCACCGTTTTCCGCTTTGCCCGCAAGCACAACATTCCCGTCTGGGTATGGACGGTGGACAGTGACAGGGCCATGCAGCACTTCCTGGAGGATCCGCGCGTGACCACGGTGGTGAGCAATCGTGCCGAGGTAGCCCTCAGGCGGCGCGCGGCCGCGAGAAAGCCGCCACTGTCCAAGGCGACCTAGAGCCACCCATCGCGGCGCCCGGTGGTTGACCCCGGTCAGCGTGGCCCGAGGGCGGGGAGACGGCCAGGGCCAGAAGCGCATCGCGGCGTCCCGGTGGTACCGCCCGAGTAGGCTAGAGGCATGGGCGAGAGAATCCATGTCGACATCCGGGTCGATCCAGCATGTCCCTGGGCCTGGCTTGCTTTCCAGTGGCTTGCCGAGGTTGCCAGGGTCCGCGATGTCCAGGTGCGGGCCCGGCTGTTCAGCCTCTTCCAGATCAACCGCACGCGCGAGGCTGAACTAAAGGCGGGTCACGAGGCAGCGGTTGGTTCGTTGCGTACTCTCGTGGCGGCACGACGTGCTGGCGGTGACGTCGCACTGGCTCGGCTCTACACGGAACTCGGCGAGGCCATTCACGAACGGGGTGAGGAGCCGGGCGGAGCATCCCTGCGTCGGGCGCTGAGAAATGCGCACCTCGATCCGAGGCTTGCCGCGGAGGCGCTGGAGGATGACAGCACGCTGCAGGAGCTCATGGCAGAACATGATGAGGCCCGCGAACGCGGCATCTTCGGCGTTCCCACGGTCGAGGTCGACGGTAGCGCCCCCTTTTTCGGCCCGGTTGTCGACCGTCCATTGACGGGCCGGGAGGCGGGCGAACTCTGGGACCATGTTGTCTGGGCACTTGAGCAGCCGTATCTGTTCGAGTTGAAGCGATCGCGCACGTCCCAACCTCAAATCGGGCGTCTGCTCCGCGAGACTGCCTGAGCACCAGGGACGCCACTGCTTGCGCCCGCACCACTATCACTGCCTAAGCGCCTGTGGGTGTCACTGCTTGCACGCCCACGGGGACAGTGTCTGAGCATCCACGGACCTCAGTGCCTGCGCGCCCACAGAGATGAGTGCCTGAGCGCTTATGGACGTCGTTGCCTGCTCGCCCAATCGAGAACATGGCGTGAGCGCCTATGAACATCACCCTCATCCCCGGTGACATCACCGAGCAGTCGGTCGATGCCGTGGTCAATGCCGCCAACTCGTCTCTGCTCGGCGGCGGTGGGGTGGACGGGGCCATCCACCGCCGTGGTGGCGCCGCTATCCTCAGGGAGTGCCGCATGCTTCGGGCATCCCGTTACGCCTACGGGCTGCCCACGGGGAGTGCGGTGGCGACCACCGCCGGAAATCTTCTCGCCCGTTGGGTTATCCATACGGTTGGCCCGGTGTACGACAAGTCCGAGGATAGGTCCGGACTGCTGGCCTCCTGTCATGTGGAGGCGCTTCGCGTTGCCGACGACCTTGGTGCCGCGACTGTCGCCTTTCCCGCGATTTCCACTGGCGTCTACCGGTGGCCCGTGGATGACGCCGCCCACATCGCCGTGAAGGCCGTTAGCTCCGCGGCTACCCAGGTTAGGGAGGTGCGCTTCGTGCTGTTCGACTCCCAGGCGTACGATGCCTTCTCACGGGCGCTTTCATCCAGCTGATTCAAGGCCCACGTTACCGGCACCGGCAATCGCCCTGACCGGCCGGAGATGCCAGGCCGACGCTCACGCCGACCAACAAGTCGCCAGATCCTGAGTTAGCATGACAGTCGACCTCATGTTGCTCGGACGAGCTGCGCGCCGGCAACCATGGCAAAGCGCGGCAAAGCCCATGTGCACCCAACGGTGGCGGCCTGAAGTACGGCTATGGTGTGGCCGTTACACATCATGCGCGCCCGACCAGCGTTCGGGTCATGTCATTGCCACGGCCGGCCGCCGATCTGTCACTGCTTGTGGGCGATCATCCGGGCAAGCTCGTCCTTGGTCATGCGAGAGGCTCCCCGAATACCCAGGCCGCGGGCCCGCTCGTACAGCTCCTGACGAGTGTGACCGAGGACGTCGACGCCGCCGAAGGTCTCGCCCTCACCGCGCCGGGCGGCTTCACCACTGCGCGCTGATCGTGGATCAGACGGGCCCTTGCGAGCCTTCGGCTCCCAGCGGTCGCCGACCTTCTCGAATGAGTGCTTGAGTGAGGCGAAGGCGGTCCGGTGAGCGCGCTCGCCCTCCCCATAGCTCTCTGCCGCGCTATCGTGAGTCTTCTTCCAGGTTCGCTGTGCCTTCTCGGGCGAACGCTTCAGTGTGCTGGGGATGTCGGCGTTGTCAGTAGGCATCGTATCCATCTCCTCCACCCAACTGGATATATCAACTTCCATGATAGTCGACTGGTAGGCGACCTGATCGACCCCTATGGACGGGTCCGCGGCTGCGGACGGGGTGCGGACGGAGGCGGTGAGCACGAGCGCAGCATTGCGGCTGGGAGAGTTGCCACCAACGTCTTTCCATGGGTGTCAATGGCCATCGAGATCTCTCCACTGGCGGCCATCAAACCTCCCTGCTGCCGGCCAACGGGACATGGTTGCTACCGACGAGAAACGCCTGGGAGGGGTAGACCCGACTGTGGACCGGGGACGGCTGACGAGCGAGGCCGGCGTGCGTGAGGCCGGCCAGCGCCGTGGCGACTGACATGTGGCCGCCAGAGCACAAAACAGCCGGAAGCCGGGTCTCCGAACGTCGGCAGCGCTATGCTCGCGGCATGTGCAGAAGCATCAAGACACTGCGGCGGAGCGAAGAGCCGGTCACCGACGAGGAGGTGCAGGCGGCTGCCCTCCAATTCGTCCGGAAGATCAGCGGTTATCGACGACCCTCGGCGCGCAACGCGGCGGCCTTCGATGGCGCCGTCGGCGAAATTAGCCAGGCCTCTCGAAGACTTCTGGCGTTGATCAGCGATGGTTCAGCGGCATCGTCACCGGGCCGCACTGGCGCCTGACATTTTCTCTCATGTAGCGGTCACACTCAGCGTGGACCAGACCAGTCTGCCTCCCGGGGCAGCTCGACCGCGCGGGCTATCGCCTGGGCCCAGAGCGCATAGCCCGCGTCGTTGGGATGGAAATGATCCTCGGCAAACTTGCCGAACCAGGGAGGACCGCTGGCCGACCATATGTCCGCTACCACGAGGCGGTTTTCCGCGGCGTAAGTGGCGATCAACCTGTTCACCTCTTGAGCTCGTCCGGCCCGGATGCCCTGCGGGATCGTCCCTACCACGGCACCCTCCGGCAAGGCCGTGGCGATACTGTGAAACAACTCCTGCAGTCGACGCAGGGGCGTCCGCAGCAGATCGTTGGCTCCGACAATGCATGTGACAAGTTGTGGCGTCTCCTTCAGCCTGGCCAGCTGGGGAAGCTGATTGTGAACGACGTCCTCCGCACGGTCGCCGCTCCGGGACAGGTTGAGGACGCGCCATGCCGTGTCGGTATCCCGGTTGAGCATATCCCTGAACTGGCCGACGTAGCCGCGGTCATGCCGGCTGGCACCGATGCCCTGACCCGTTGAGTCGCCCAGCACGACCCACAGCGGGCCCTGGAGCTCCTGATCCCTCTCGTTGGCGGCAGCCCACCGTGCGGCATAGGGGTCCACCTGTGCCCGCGTGATGGCCGCCCCGGGGAACAGGTGGTTTGCGAAGGGCAGTCGCGAGAGAAGTCCGCGACGCGGCGGCGTGAGAGTTTCATCGCCGGCCGTCACGCGCTGTGCGGCTGATCAGGGGAGGGCAGGGCGCCGCCATGGAGCGTCACGCTTTCCACGAGCGACGGGCCGTCTGCGACCGTCATCCCGGGAAGGGGCTGAGCTCCCCGTCGATCGCTCGATACACGCCGGCTTCCGCGTCGAGCGACCCGACCAGTGCCTCTGCGGCAGCATCCACATGCAGCGTGGCGCCGTACATGTCATTGGGCGTGTCGTTGCCTGTCCCGGGTCCCCAGAGGAGGCCCAGTCTCACCACGACACCGCGACGCCCCGCTCGGGTCACCAGGCCAATCTGCGTCTCCGCGACGCGCAGCGACTGGAGCTCGGGGGGCACGGCGTTTCTCTCCGGCAACCACACCGCGGACGGCAACACGACGACCTGGGCATTACTCTTCAATGCGGCGCTCACCACCAGCCGCGTCCCATCAGAGCGGATGTGGTCGTTCTCCACCCATGCATCGGGATCGTTCATCCTCTCCGCAGGGGGTATACGGCTGGCGAGATGAAGGATGCCCTCCCGGTCCGCCATCGCCTCCCTCAGGGCATAGGGATTGAACAGGTTGAGCTCCGTTCTCGGGGGTGCCGCGACGTCATGGCCGGCGGAGATGAGCCGGGGCAGCGCAACTCGTCCCAGGACGCCGGAGCCACCGGTCACCAGTAGACGCATTGTCTCACCATATACGGCTGAGCCATGCCCTGAGCCAATACCGGTCCATTCCCGGTCTGCGCACGGGTCCAATTCCCTCGGCATATGCGGCTGAGCCACACGCTGAGCCATAGGGCCGAGTCGGCCGGCCGGCGTTCGACTGAGCCGTCCCGTCACGTCAACTGCCGAAGCACGTGGCAGCCCCACCGCCCCCAAGGACCGACTCCGACATTGCCGGCCTGACCAATGGACATGATAGGGGGGGTATCACTTATCCCCAGCCTTGTACCCAGTGTCCACACGGTGGCTCGCTCGGTCGGCAGGCCCCGGCCCGGGCTACCACTCGGGACTGCGGCCTGGGTTGTCCTCAGGGCACCGGCGCGGTGGTTCAGGCCTGAGTTTGGGATTCCCACGTTTTTGGCGCCACCCCACCGCCTGCCTCAGAGCTTCGGCTGAGGCCCTCCGGCCAGCCAGAGGACGCCCAGTGGAGGAAGGTCCAGCTGAGCGGAGAACGGCTGCCCCTGCCACGGCTCTGCCTCAACGCCGATCATATCCGTGCCGCCGACCCCACTACCGCCGTAGTCGCCGGCGTCTGTGTTGAGCACGGGCTCCCAGCTACCCCCCGGCAGGCCCACGCGGTACTGCCGGGGCACCGGCGAGAGGTTGGCGATGCATGCCAGCGTTCTTCGCCGGTCGGCTGACAGTCGCAGAAAGGACAGGACATTGCTGTCGGGATCGTCGGCGCAGATCCATGTGAATCCGTCGGGTGTGAAATCGCGCTCCCACAGGGCCGGCTCGGCACGGTAACGGCGGTTGAGATCCGCGACGAGACGCCGGACACCCTGGTGCTCGGGAAACTCGAGCAGATGCCAGTCCACGCTGCTTCGGTAATCCCATTCCTGGGACTGGGCTATCTCTCCGCCCATGAAAAGGAGCTGCTTGCCGGGGTGCGCCCACGTCCAGGCGAGGAGGGCCCGGATGTTGGCCGCCTTCTGCCAGCGGTCGCCCGGCATCCGTCCCAGCAGGGAGCCCTTGCCGTGCACCACCTCGTCGTGCGAGAGCGGCAGAACGAAGTTTTCGGTGAAGGCGTAGAGGAGGCCGAAGGTCAGCTGGTGGTGATGATGGCGTCGGTGGACGGGGTCGAGGGAGAAGTACACCAGTGTGTCGTGCATCCAACCCATGTTCCACTTGAAGCCGAAGCCGAGCCCGC
>JBHELP010000060.1:0-2891 GCA_046263035.1 Candidatus Dormibacteria bacterium
GGCGTGAGCAGCTCGTCGATGAGGATGAGATCGTCGCCGAGAAGGCCGAACTCAAACTTGGTGTCGGCGAGAATTATCCCGGCCTCGGCGCACCGAGAGACGCCGAAGGCGAACAGTGAGAGGGAGACGTCCTCCAGCCGCTCGGCCAGCGTGGTGCCCACCTGATGAGCCAGCTCGGATCGGCTGATGTTGACGTCGTGCCCGTCATCATGCTTGGCGGCGCGCGTGAACCGGGGTTCCGGTAGAGGTGAGGACTCGGCAAGACCGTCGGGCAACGGCTCAGCGGCGAGCGTCCCCGATTCGTTGTATTCCTTCCAACCGGATCCGCTGAGGTGGCCACGAACGACGCATTCGATGTCGATCCGCTTTGCGCGGCTCACCCGCATCGCCCGGCCGGCCAGATCGTCCACCTCCGGCACCACGCCCGGCAGCGGCGGTGACACCCTGGCCAGATGGTTCGGAATGATGTGCTCCGTCCTCTCGAACCACCAACGTGACATCTCGGTGAGGACGCGCCCCTTGCCGGGGATGGGAGTCGGCAGCACCACGTCGAAGGCACTGATGCGGTCGCTGGCCACCATGAGAAGGGTGCCGTCACCGAGGTCGAAGGTGTCCCGCACCTTGCCTCGGCGGAAAAGGGGGTAGCGGCCCTCGAGAAGCGTGACCCCGCCCTCAGCCGTCACGACGTCACCAACTCGGGCGTGGCAGACAGGCCCAGCCGTCGGTAGGTCGTCCCTGTGGGGTCCAGGTAGGCACCGAGATCGAAGCATCCGGCGGTCCTCTCTGCGCCCAACGCACTGCCCGCCTCAGAGTGCTCGACCAGGCGCCGGAAGCCGCCGCGCTCGGCGTGAGCGCGGGCGGCGAGCTCCTGGACGATCCTGTAGGCCCGCTCGCGAGACCAGCCGGCGTCGGTTATCAGCGCGTTGAGGACGCGCTGCGAGTACACCACGCCGCCGTCGCGGTCGAGGTTGTCCCGCATGCGGGCAGGATCGACGGTCAGCCCCTCGACCACCTTGACGCAGAGCCGCAGCATGGTGACCAGAAGCGCGCAGGCGTCGGGGAGCACGACGCGTTCGGCGGAGGAGTGCGAGATGTCCCTCTCGTGCCAGAGGGCCACACTCTCCATCGCGG
Source organism: Candidatus Dormibacteria bacterium (assembly GCA_046263035.1). Classification (GTDB taxonomy): domain Bacteria; phylum Chloroflexota; class Dormibacteria; order Aeolococcales; family Aeolococcaceae; genus JBHELP01. The sequence continues at coordinate 1,132 of JBHELP010000060.1, forward strand.
TGGTGGCGTAGCCACGCAGCACCCTGGCCATGCCGCACACCCTCTCGCAGAGAACGGGGTTGCGCTTGTGGGGCATCGCCGACGACCCCTTCTGCCGGCTTCCGAACGGCTCTGCAAGCTCGCCGACCTCGGTGACCTGCAGCAGGCGAACGGTGGTGGCCAGCCGTTCGAGCACGCCGCCCAGGAGCGCCATGGCGCAGATGAGGGATGCGTGCCGGTCGCGGGCCACGACCTGCGTGGCCACCGGCGCCACGGCAAGCCCCAGGCCGCGACATACGTGCTCCTCCACCTCGGGCGGGACCGTCGCGTGAGTACCCACGGCGCCGCTCACCTGCCCCACGGCCACCTCGGCAGCCGCGGCGGCCAGCCGGGCGCGACCGCGGCGCGTCTCGTCATAGTGATTGGCCAGCTTCACCCCCAGGGTGAGCGGCTCGGCATGGACACCGTGGGTCCGCCCCGCCATCGCCGTCTGTCGGTGACGTACCGCCTGGCCCGCCAGCACCTCCTCCAACCTGGCTGCGTCGGCATCCATGATGGCCGTGGCATCTCGCAGCTGGGTTGCCAGGGCGGTGTCCACCACATCCGAGGATGTGATGCCGAGGTGAAGGTAACGGCCCTCATCGCCCACGGTCTCCTGCACCGCGCTGACGAAGGCGGCAAGGTCGTGACCCTGTTCGGCCTCGAGCTCCGCGATGCGCGAGGCGTCGATGCGAGCCCGGCGCAGCGGCTGGAGCGCCGATTCCGGGACCCTGCCCACCCTGGCCCAGCCCTCACAGGCCAGCAGCTCAACCTCGAGCCACCGGCGCAGCCGGGACTCGTCGCTGAAGGTGTCGGCTATCTCCGCCGGCGTGTAGCGAGGTATCACTCAGCGCCGGCCGAGGTGCCGGACCGCGGCGGCCACCACATTGAGGGCCACCACGGTGCCGAAGACGGCCGCCAGAGCGGTGAGTAGAGGCGCCTCCGCGCTCGGGGTGCTGTAGTCGTACACCGCCAGATACCCTGCGATGAGCAACCCCGCCGCGCAGATTGCGAGGAGCAGTATTGAGAGGGAGGCCACGCCGTCCATCCGGAGGCCGGGCGGCGGCCGCCGGGGCTGGCGTGGACGCAAGATCGGCGGGGTGGGCACCAGCAGAGTTTATCGGTTGCTACTATAGCCCGCGAATAGGACGTGGCCGGCTTGCCGCTCCGGCGGAGTTGGTGACCACACGGGGAGTATTGAATTGCAAGCACAGGGCTCGCTCACAGACACGAATCTTGCTTCGCTCCTCCAGACGATGCAGTCGGAACGCGCGACCGGCACGCTGTCCCTGGAGGATTCCGAGCAGTGCGCCCTGTACTTCCTCTTCGGCCACCTCTTTCATGCGGCGGGAGCCGGAGGCCAGGGCGAGGATGTCGTGATCAAGGCGCTGGCCTGGCGGGAGGGGAGCTTTCGCTTCGATCCCCGGGCCAAGCTTCCCGCCGAGGAGACGATCAAATCGCCCCCCTCAGACCTCATCGGCCGGGCCGAGCGGAGGCAGCGAGAGGCTGCCGCCGCCGCCGCGCCGGCTCCCGCCGATGCGGCGACCACGCCGGGCTCCAGCTCCGCCCCCGGGCGCGATGAGGTCCCGGCGCCTGGGGCGACCCGCACTCCGGTGACCCGTCCGGCGGCGCCTTACCAGGAGCAGCCTGCCGCCTCCGCGGAGCCACGCTGGGGACGCACGGGCCCGTCACCGGCCATGCCGGCGCCCGAGGCCACCCCCGCTCGCAGAACTCCCGAGCCA
>JBHELP010000061.1:0-3583 GCA_046263035.1 Candidatus Dormibacteria bacterium
GCTCAGGACTATCTCCTGTTCCTCTTCTTCTGGGGACTCCAGGTCGTACCGGTCTTCCTGCTCATTGCCGGGTGGGGAGGGGAGGGGCGCCGGAGGGCGGCGGGCCGCTACCTGGGTATGGCCCTCACCGCGCTGGCGCTGCTTACGGTGGCGGTCGTGCTCGTCGTCGCGGTCGCCGGTCGGGCGGGCCACCCCACCTTCGACCTCGGTGAGGTCAACGGCCAGAAACTCGAGTCACTGGCGCCAGGCGTCGCTGCGGCGGCCTTCTGGCTCAGTCTCGTCGGTTTCAGTCTCTGGCTGGCGATCGTCCCCCTCCATCGCTGGATGATCGAAGCCTGCTCGGAGGCAACCTCGGGCGTGGCCATGCTGATCGTTGGGGTCGTCGTCCAACTCGGAGGATACGGTCTCATCCGGGTGATGCTGGGAGCCTTCCCGCAGACATCACGTCAATTCTCGCTGCTCCTGGTCGCCCTGGCGGCCGGCGGCGCTCTCTGGGCGGCGATCTCGGCAATGGTTCAGGATGAGGTACGGCGGATGGTCCTCTACGGCTCCGCCTCGCAGATGGCGGTGATCCTGCTGGCGATCGGTGCTCAGACGAGCCTGGCGCTCAATGGCGTGGTACTGATGATGCTTGCTCACGGCTTCGCCTACGGCATGCTCCTGCTCCTGACCGGGGCTGTCGAGGAGCGGGGCAGGACGAGGCTGTTCAGCCGCCTGGGAGGGCTGGCCTGGCAGGCGCCACGCCTGGGCTGGATGTGGGCCTTCGCCGCTTTCGCCGCCCTCGGGGCGCCACTCCTTGCCGGCTTCACCGCCGAGCTCATGGTGTTCACGGGCGCCTTTCCCGCTCATCGGATTGCCACCGTCCTGGTGATGGGTGGTGCCGCCGTGAGTACCGGCTTCCTGCTCCTCGGACTGCAGCGCATCTTCTTTGGACCCCCGAGGGAAACCTTTGCCCGCGTAAAGGACATCACCACGCTCGAGATAACGTGCGTGACCCCGATGGTGGCGGCCCTTCTCTTCTTCGGGCTCCTGCCGCGAGCCATCATCCCGGTCATCACCAGCGGCGTGACCCAGATCGGCAACCGCCTTGCGGGAGGGGGCTGAAGGTGGTGGTGGGCAGCTTTGCCATGGCCGTCACCGTGGGTCTTCTTCCTCCCGCCCTGCTTGTGCTGATGGCGTGGGCAATCGCCGTCCTGCGGGTATCGCGACCGGGGTTACCGATCTCGCTCTACAGATGGCTGACCTGCGTCGCCCTTGGCGGCGCCCTCGTCGCCTCCCTGATCACCCTCTATGGAATCCGGCTGGGCCAAAAGGGCGTGGGCCTCATCGCCTACGGCGGCGGCCTCATCGTCGATCGCTTCTCAGTGTTGAGCGCCGTCATCCTGATCGTGATCGCCGGAGTGACCGTACTGCTCTGTGGCTCCTTTGCGGAGCGCATCCGCAGCCGGGCCGCCGCGCTTCATGCCCTGGTCCTGGTCAGCACCGCCGCTGCGATCATGATGGCCTCGCAGCACGAGATGATCGCTCTCTACGTCAGCCTGCAGCTGCTGCTGATCTGCACCGCGGTCCTGGCCGGGCTGGACAAGACCACCAGGCGCAGCGGTGAGGCGGCCCTCAAGCACCTGGTGCTGGGTGCTGCGGGGTCAGCGGTCCTCCTCTACGGGCTCGCCCTCCTTTACGGTGTCACGGGCAGCACCGACCTCACCTCGGTGGCCGCCGCCCACAACCGCGCTCCGGTGCTGACCTCCATCGGCATCGCGCTCAGCGTGCTTGGACTAACGGCCGCCGTTGGCGCCCTGCCCCTCCACCAGTGGATCGGTCAGGTGAGCTCCGGAGCGCCGGCGGTGGTTGCCGGGTTCATGGCCACCGAGGGTGTGATCGCCGGAGTGATGGCATACCTTCGGGTGACGGTCGGCGGGTTCGGCGCCGGCGTCCGTCCCTGGATGGAGCTCACCGCCGTCATCGCCGCGATCACGGTTCTGTACGCTGGTCTAAGGGCCGTGCGCGGCCAGAACCTGCGCCGCCTGGCGGGCAGCCTGATCCTTGCCCAGGTCGGTTTCATGCTGATGGGGGTTCTCTCGGTGAGCCAGGGTCCCGACCATCGTGCCGGCATCGTCGCGCTGCTGCTCTACGTCATGACGATGGGTGTCACCGCGCCTGCGCTCTATGGGGTGATCGACGTGCTGGAGAGCGCGGGTTTGGGCGACGGCGACGAGGATCACCGCGGCCTCGGCCATCGGAACGGTTGGAGCTCCCTCGTCCTCGTCGCGGCCCTTATGGCCCTCGGGGGCTTACCGCCCCTCGCCCTGTTCATCGCCCGACTGCTGGTGCTGGAGTCGGCCGTGGCCGCGGGTTTTGCCTGGGTGGTGGCGGTTGGCGCCGTGGGCGCCGTGCTTATAGCCACGGGGTGCGTTCGCTTCATTGCCCAGATGTATGCCGGCGGCGGCGAGCAGGCGCGGTTCTCCATCCGGGGCGCGCCACGCCTTTCCCGGGTCACCCTCACCGTTTGCGCGGCGTCGGCGGTCATCCTCTCGGCCCTGGCGCAACCCCTGCTTGCGGTGTCGAGCGGGGGCGCCGGGACCCTGCCGCTTCACTGAGTGCCTGTCACATCCCCGGCGCCGGGGCTGAAGCGTCCCCCCGCGGTGCTGCGAGCCGGAATGAGGGCGGCCTCCGCCGCCAGCCGTACCCTCGGTCCGCTGGGACATGTCCTCGCCGACCTGACGGCGCTGTCCGCCTATGCGCTCCACCCGGATGCGGCGCGTCGGACGGCACGCAATCACCGGCGCGCCATTCCCGGCCTCGGCCCCCAGGCGTCGTACCGACTCGCCAGGAGCTCCTTTCGTGCCTACGGCCGCATGATCGTGGACAGCCTGGAGGCCATCGGCCTCGAGCCGAGGCAGGTGGAGCGTCGCACCACCGTGGTGGGATGGGAGCACATCGACGCCGCCCGTGATCAGGGACGCGGTGCCATTCTGGCCATGTGTCATTTCGGCAGCTGGGACGTCGCTCTCACCCTGGGGTTGGCTCGCGGTCTCCGGGTTGCCACCGTCATGGCTCCGGTGGGGCCGCCCTGGTTGACGGAGGTGGTCGCCTGGGAGAGGCGGCGGCACGGACTGGAGCTGTTCAGCCTCGACCATGCGGCCAGGGGTTTTCTGCGGTCATTGCGTCGCGGCGACTGTGTCGGCGTGATGATGGATATCCCGCAGCAGGGGCCTGCGACAGAGGTCGACTTCTGCGGTGGCCGCGTGCGCTTCAGCACCGTGGCGGCCTGGCTGGCCCTCCGTACCGGGGCGCCCATCCTCGCGGTGGACTGCTGGCGGATGAGGTCGGGGCACTGGCTCGAGGTTCATGCCCCAATCGTGGTGGGGGAGGGGGACGACGTCGACTCCCTCACGGGGCGGGTGGCCTCGGTGATGGAGGGCGCTGTTCTGAAGCGCCCCGAACAGTGGTATCCGTTCCACCATGTGTTCGCCGATGAGCACCGGGCCTGACTCCCTGGTCCCGGCCGCAAGGCAGCTGCTCATAACCGCCTTCGGTCCGTCGCACCCGAGGGTGGGGGGGCCGGCAGCCGCCTGGGCACCGG
>JBHELP010000062.1:0-4795 GCA_046263035.1 Candidatus Dormibacteria bacterium
GCTGGATTGCTGCCGCGCGCGGCATCATGACGACCGACACGGTGCACAAGGCCGCTTCACGTCGAGTCGACATCGACGGGCGCGCGGTGAGCGTGAGCGGCATCGCCAAGGGCGCAGGCATGATCCATCCCGACATGGCCACACTGCTGGTCTTCGTCACCACCGATGCGCCGGCTTCGCCCGAGCTCCTGCAACCGCTGCTCACCAGGGTGATCGATGACACCTTCAACTGCGTCACCATCGACGGCGATTCCTCGACAAACGACACTGTTCTCCTGCTCGCCAACGGAGCCGCCGGGGGCGATGAGATCGTCGCCGGATCGTCGGGGGCGGCGGCGCTCGAACAGGCGGTCCTCACGGTCTGCGAGTCTCTCGCCGAGCAGGTGGTTGCCGACGCCGAGGGGTCCGAAAAGCACTTCGAGGTGGTCGTGAGAGGCGCCGCCGACGACGTCCAGGCCCGCACGGCCGCCCGCGTTGTGGCGGGGAGCCCGCTGGTCAAGACCGCCATCCACGGGAGCGATCCCAACTGGGGCCGGATCGTTGCCGCCCTCGGCCGGAGCGGCGCCACCTTCACCCTGGACCGCTGCAGCGTTGCCATCGGCGGTCTTCCGGTGTTCGCCGCGGGCAGCCCGGCGCCCGTCGACGATGGGGCTCTTCGCGCCCATCTGGCCGGTTCGCGGATAGAGGTGGCCATCGACCTCGGGGCCGGCGAGGGCAGGGGCCGGGCCTGGGGATGCGACCTCACCGCCGAGTACGTCCACATCAATGCCGACTACACGACATGAGCAATCGCATGACAGAGCGGCCATCGTGACGGTGGAGGTAATGGAGGAGAGGATCCGGCGTGCCGAGATCCTCGTCGAGGCCCTGCCGTACATCCGCCGCTTCAGCGGGTGCACCGTCGTCATCAAGCTGGGCGGCGCGGCGATGGAGACCGCCGAGCTCGACGCCGTGCTCGAGGACATCGTCCTGCTTCGCTTCGTCGGCATGCACCCGGTGGTCGTCCACGGCGGCGGCCCCGAGATCAGTGCCTGGCAGCAGCGCTTCGGCATCGAGCCCCGCTTCGTCAACGGCCTGCGGGTCACCGATGCCCAGACCATGGAGCTGGCCAAGATGGTTCTCACCGGCAAGATCGGGCCCGACCTGGTGGCCCGGATCCATCGCCTGGGGGGCAGGGCCATGGGGCTGAGCGGCGAGGACGGTCCCACCCTGCTGGTCCACCCGCGCACCTCCGAGGATGGCCATGATCTCGGGTTCGTAGGCGAGGTCGACCAGGTCAATAGCGAGCCGATCCAGAACATCCTCGACCAGGGGCGCATCCCCGTGCTGGCCTCGGTGGGGCTGGGGTACGACGGCGAGGCCTACAACGTCAACGCCGACACCGTGGCCGCCGAGCTGGCCATCGCCCTCAAAGCCACCAAGCTGATACTGCTGACGGACATTGACGGCGTCCGCGGCGCGGACGGAACCCTGCTCACCGAGATCGATGCCGAGCGTGCGGCGTCACTTATCTCCGCGGGCATCATCAGCGGCGGCATGATTCCCAAGGTGAAGGCGGCCCTGCACTCGCTGGAGCGCGTGGTGGCCGCCCACATCATCGACGGCCGGGTCCCCCATGCGCTCCTTCTGGAGCTGCTCACGGCGTCGGGCGTGGGCACCATGCTCCGTCCGGCGGGGGACGCATCCCAAGGGGTGGCGGAATGACCACGATGGCCCAGTCCACCGGCACCGGTTTCCAGGAGCGCGCTGCCGCGGTGCTCATGGACACCGGCGTCCGGCAGCCGATACTGCTCACCTCAGGTCACGGCGTTTGGGTCACCGACGGTGAGGGCAGGGAGCTCATCGACATGGTTGCCGGGATCGCCGTCAACGTGCTGGGCCATTGCCCGCCGGCAATCCGAGGGGCCCTGCACCAGCAGGGCTCCACGCTCATCCATACCAGCCACCTCTATTACACGGAGCCCCAGTTGGAGGTCGCTGAGCGGCTCATCGCCCTGTCGTTTCCCAGCCGGGTCTTCTTCTGCAACAGCGGCGCCGAGGCAAACGAGGCTGCCATCAAGCTGGCCCGCAAGTGGGGCCGGCGGCACCGCTATGGCGCCACCACGATCATCTGCGCCGAGGGGGCTTTCCACGGGCGCACCCTGGGCGCCCTGGCGGCGACCGGCGAGGCCAGGTACCGGGCGCCCTTCGAGCCCCTGCCGCCTGGCTTCGTCCGTGTTCCCTTCAACGATGCCGATGCCATCGCCGCGGCGATCAGCGCAGACACCGCGGCGGTCCTCCTGGAGCCGGTTCTGGGCGAGACGGGCGTTTTCCCCATGAACGATGGTGTGCTCCGGCGCGTCCGCGAACTCTGTGATGAGCACCACATACTGCTCATCCTTGATGAGGTCCAGACCGGCATGGGTCGCACGGGCCGGTGGTGGGCCCATCAGCACGCCGGCATCACTCCCGACATCATGACCGTCGCCAAGGGTCTGGGTGGCGGCTTTCCGGTTGGCGCGGTCCTCGCCGCTCCCAACGCCGACGTCTTCGAGAAATCCAATCACGGGTGCACATTCGGAGGCAGCCCGCTGGCGGCCGCAGTGGCCTCGGCGGTGCTCACCACCATCGAGAACGAGGGGCTGGTCGATAATGCCGCCCGCTCCGGGGAGCGCCTGCGCCGCGGGCTGCTCGAGCTGGGACGCTCGGGCGCTCCCATCATCGAGGTGCGCGGGCGCGGGCTCATGCTGGGAGCAGCTCTGGCCGCAGATGTGGCGCCTCAGGTGGCCGCCGCTGGTCTGGTGACTGGTGTGCTGGTCAACCCCGTGGGGGCTCGAACTCTGCGCCTCCTGCCGCCGCTCACCATCACCAACGATGAGGTGGACGAGGCCCTGCGCCGCCTCGGTGAGGCCTTCGACTCCGTCGCCGGAGGAACTCCGTGAGGATTCGCGCCATCCTCCCGAATGGGGGCACCAACGGGACGGCTCCTCAGCCGGCCGCCGCCGAGCTGCCGCTGGGCCGGGACATGAGCGACGCACCCAAGCCCGGGAAAGCCCTCGCACGCAAACCGCCGCACGCAGCGAGCCCTCCCGCAGACAACCCCCAGCCTGCGCGGAAGACTCCGGGAGGCAAGCCATCAAGGGGGGGGACACGGGCAGGCCTGCCCCCCGTGCGTACGTTGCCAAGGGAGGGAACAGGGGGAGGCCTGCCCCCCCGGGTGTCTTTAAGCAAGGTGGAACGCCAGCGGACCATCCTGCAGCTCGTGCGGACGCGCTCCATCCGCACCCAGAGTGACCTTGTGGCGGCGCTCCAGCAGCTGCGGCTCGATGTCACCCAGGCCACGGTGAGCCGGGACATCCGCGAGATGGGCCTGCTCCGAGTCCGCGATGCCGGTGGGCTCCGCTACGTGGTCACAGCGGCCGAAATCGATGCCGGGGCCACCCTCACCCGGCTCCGCGACACCATCCGCGAACATGTCCGTGACATGGAGTTCATCGACAACATCGCGGTCATCCACACCCGTCCGAGCACGGCCCCGCTGGTCGGGGCCGCCCTCGACGGCGCCCGGTTCGATGAGATCGCGGGCACGGTCGCCGGTGATGACACCGTGCTGGTCGTGGTCCGCTCCAGACCCGCTGCTCAACGGCTGTCCGCCCGGCTAAGGGAAATCGTGGTGTCATCGCGGTGAGTGATGCCCCCAGGTGCATTCTCGCCTACAGCGGCGGGCTCGACACCTCGGTGGCGATCCGCTGGCTTACCGAAGAGTTGGGCTATGAGGTGATTACCGTCACGGCCGACCTCGGGGAGGCCCGCGATGTGGAGTCGATCACCGACAGAGCGCTGGCCAGCGGGGCCACTCGCGCCCACACGGCCGATGCCCGTGAGGCATTCCTGGAGGGCTTCGCGTTTCCGACACTTATGGCCGGAGCTCTCTACGAGGGCGTCTATCCCCTGGCGACCGCCCTGGCCCGGCCCCTGATCGCCCGGCTGCTGGTCGACATCGCTCGCGAGGAGGGTGCCATCGCGATTGCCCATGGCTGCACCGGCAAGGGCAACGATCAGGTCCGCTTCGACGTTGCCGTGGCCGCCCTGGCGCCCGAACTGCGCGTGGTCGCCCCCGTTCGCGACTGGGACATGGGCCGCCCCGACGAGCTGCGCTATGCCGCCGAGCACGGCATCGACATCGGCTCTGCGAGTGCCTCGCCATACAGCATCGACGCCAACCTGTGGGGCCGGGCCATCGAATGCGGCGATCTCGAGGACCCGTGGCAGGAACCGGGCGACGATGTCTTCACATGGACGGCCGATCCGGGCGACTCCCCTGACGGTGGTGCGGTGGTGGAGATCTCCTTCGAGGCGGGCGTGCCGGTGTCCCTCGACGGGGAAAGGCTGGAGGCTGTGGAGCTCGTCACCGCCCTCAACACGCTCGCCGGCGCCCACGGTGTCGGTCGTGTGGACCATGTGGAGAACCGTTTGGTCGGCATCAAGTCGCGCGAGGTGTATGAATCCCCTGCCGCCACCGTGCTCTACGCCGCCCACGGGGCTCTGGAAGCACTGACCCTCTCCCGGGATGTGATGAGGGTCAAGCGCACCCTCGCCGACGAGTGGGCTCGTCTGGTTTACGACGGCCTATGGTTCGGCAGCCTGCGCAGCGCTCTCTGGGGGTTTGTCGGCACTACTCAGGCGGTGGTGACAGGGGACGTCCGGTTGCACTGCGAGCGCGGCGCCGTGCAGGTCGTCGGCCGCCGGGGCCCCACATCGCTCTATCGGCCGGAGCTGGCCACCTACGACCGTGCCGATGACCGCTTCGACCTCG
>JBHELP010000063.1:0-5966 GCA_046263035.1 Candidatus Dormibacteria bacterium
GCGGCGGCCTGGGGATCGCGCTCGGCCAGCTCGGCGGCCAGGGCCGCCACGCCCCCGGGGAGCCCCGCGCGGTGATCCCGGTCCGCCCGGGACGCGGGATCCGGCGGCGGGGCGGCCACCTCGAAACCGTCGACCAGCGCGTCCACGAAGAGTCCCGTCCCCCCCACCATGATCAGCCGGACCCCGCGGCGCCCGGCGTCGTCGACGATGTCTCGGGCCCGGTTGACCCACCCGGCCACGCTGAGGTCGGCGCCCGGTTCGCAGATGCCCAGGAGATGGCAGGGAACGCCGCCCAGCTCCTCCGCGGAGGGCGAGCAGGTGGCCACGGTCAGCCCGCGGATGAGCTGGCGTGAATCGGCGTTGAGCAGCTCGGCGCGGCCTAGTCGCCGGGCCACGGCCAGCGACAGGGCCGTCTTCCCGGCGGCGGTGGGCCCGACGACGCCGATGAGCGATGGCCCCACCACTCCCCCCCTTTACTCCGGCGGGCGGCCGAAGGCGCGGCGAAGTGTCGCCTCCTCGAGACGCAGCATGGTCGGCCTGCCGTGGGGGCAGCTGGCCCCCCCGGGCGTGATCACCAGGCGGTCGAGCAGGCTCTGCTGCTCCTCCATGCCGAGGGCGTCGCCGAGGCGGACCGCACTGTGGCAGGCCACCGTCGCGGACAGGCGGTGCCGCCGGCCGGCCTCCCCGCCGCCACCCTCGTCGTCGAGAGCGCTCAGAAGCTCCCCGACCAGGGCAGCGACGTCTCCCCGGTCGTGCCCGAGGGGGACCGCGCTACAACGCAGGAGGCCGGGGCCGAAGACCTCCAGCTCGAAGCCGCAGGCGGCGATCAAATCCGCATGAGCGGCGTGGCGCTCCATCTGACCCGGGTCGCAATCGATGACGGCGGGTACGAGCAGCATCTGCACATGCGCGCCGGCGCCGTCAGGGTCACCATCCCGGGCGCTCCAGCGCCGGTTCAGCTCTGCGTAGAGGATCTTCTCGTGGGCGGCATGGGGGTCGATGAGGACGACATCGCCTCCTGTCGACGCCACCAGCCATTCACGCCCGGCCTGGCCGAGCGCGCGCAGCGCCTGGGGAGGGCCGGCACCGGTACCGGCGGAGCTCGCCGGCAGGTGCAGGGTCAGCGCGGCGTCCACCTCCCCGGCGCTTGGCCGGCGGGCCCATGGTGCGCCTGCCTGGGCCCCCGCCTGCGAGGTTCCCCCGTACCCCCGCGATGGCACCGGCCCGTACCCGCTCGACGGTCGCTCTCCCAGAACCAGACCCGCGGACCCGTCCTCCAGCCCGGCGATCGGCATCGAGGCCCCGCCGAGGACGCTCCAGCAGGCGCGCTGCACCGCGCTGAAGACCCTCCTTTCCTCGCGGAAGCGCACCTCCCGCTTGGCAGGGTGGACGTTGACGTCGACGGCCTCCTCGTCGAGGATGATGTCGAGCACGCCGAAGGGATGGCGTCCCGCCGGGATGAGGCCCGTGTAGGCGTCCTCGGCAGCGTACAGCAGGGCGCGGTTGTGTATCCGCCGCCCGTTGACGCCAAGTATCAGGCCGCCGCGGGTGGCCCGATGACCGTGGGGTGGTGAGATGGCGCCGCGGACGGCGATGTCACCACCGTCCTCCACGGGGAGAAGCTGCCCCGACACCGTGCCGAAGACCGCCCGGGTGGCATCCGCGAGCACGCCTCCCGGCGAGCGAACCACCACCCGTCCCTCACTGCGGCAGGTGAAGGCGACATCGGGACGCATCAGCGCCAGTTCGGTGACCACCCGCACCGCCGCCGCCGCCTCGGCCCGCGCCGAACGCAGGAAGCGAAGCCGAGCCGGCGTGGCGGCGAAGAGCTCTGCGACCTCGACCTCGGTTCCCGGGGCCATGGCCACCACGCCCACCCCCAGAGGCTCTCCGGCGCGGACCCGGACGGCGGAGCCCGCCGAGCACGCCGCCGGCCGCGAGCTGAGCCGGAGGTGGGAGACGGCGGCGATGCTGGCCAGCGCCTCGCCGCGGAAACCCAGGCTGCGGACATGCACCAGGTCGGCGGCGGTGGCTATCTTGGAGGTGGCGTGGCGGGCCACGGCCAGCGGCAGGTCCTCAGCCGCGATACCGACACCGTTGTCACGAACCGCGATGAGCACGAGACCGCCTCCCTCGAACTCCACCTCCACGCGCGTCGCCCCCGCATCGAGAGCGTTCTCGCAGAGCTCCTTGACCACCGATGCGGGGCGTTCGACCACCTCGCCGGCGGCAATGGCGTCGGCGACCGCCTGGGGAAGCGCCCGGACCCGGGCGGCGCCGGCCACCGCTAGAGCGCCTGCTGCCAGCCGGCCAGGGTCCTGAGCGCCTCCAGCGGCGTTAGCCCGTCGAGGTCGAGCTGGGCCAGCTCCTCGACCACTGGATGCGGCGCGGGGGGGGCCAGCCCCAGCACCATCTGGTCGGCCCGGGGGGCCTCCCTGCTCAGGGGACGGTCCCGCTCCAGGGTGGCGAGCAGGCGCCGGGCACGGATCAGCACGCCGGCGGGCACGCCGGCCAGCTTGGCCACGTGAATGCCGTAGGAGCGGTCGGCGCCCCCGGGGACGATCCGGTGCAGGAAGGTGATCGCGTCACCCTCCTCGGCGACCTCCACGCGGGCGTTGCGCACACGGCACAGGCGCCCCTCCAGCGCGGTCAGCTCGTGGTAGTGGGTGGCGAAGAGGGTCCGGCAGCGGAGCTGAGGGGCGTCGTGGAGATGCTCGATCACGGCCTGGGCGATGCTCAGGCCGTCGTAGGTGGACGTCCCCCTGCCGATCTCGTCGAGGATGACCAGGCTTCTGGGGGTCGCCTGGTGCAGGATGGCGGCTGTCTCCGCCATCTCGACCATGAAGGTGGACAGCCCGCCGGCCAGGTCATCCCGGGCGCCGATGCGGGTGAAGATGCGATCACAGACCCCCACCCGAGCCCCCGACGCGGGCACAAAGCTGCCGATCTGGGCCAGTAGCGTGATCAGGGCCACCTGTCTGAGGTAGGTCGACTTCCCCGCCATGTTGGGGCCGGTGAGGATGACCACCTGGGACGCGTCGCCGTCGAGGGCGGTGTCGTTGGCCACGAAGCGCCCCCGGCCGACCGTGCGTTCGACCAGGGGATGCCGCCCGGCTTCGATCTCCAGCTCTACGCCCCCGTCCAGCTCAGGCCGGGTCCATGCCTCCTCATCGGCGACGCAGGCCAGCGCCTGGGCGACGTCGAGCAGCGCCACCGCCGCCGCCGCCCCGAGCAGCGATGCCGCGGCGGCGGCGACCAGTGCCGCGCACTCCCGGAGCAGCTCCTGCTCGCGGTTGACGGCCCGCTCCCGGGCGGTGAGGATGATGGCCTCCTGCTCCTTGAGCTCAGCGGTGATGTAGCGCTCGGCGCCGACCAGCGTCTGCTTGCGGATGTAGTCGGCGGGCACGCCGTCCCGGTGGGCATTGGGGATCTCCAGGTAGTAGCCGAAGACGCGGTTGTAACCCACCCTCAGCGAGCGGATGCCGGTACGCGATCGCTCCCCCTCCTCGAGCCCGGCGATGAAGGTCCGGGCCTCGGAGCCGGCGGCCAGCAGCCGGCCCAGCTCGCCGTCGGCCTCGGGCCGGATCCACCCGCCGTCACGTGCGGATGCGGGCGGGTCCTCGACCAGGAGGGCGGCGAGCCGCTCGCCGAGCCCGTCCGGGGGGCGGCAGGCGCCGGAAGCCGGGCCCAGCTCCCCGGCGGCAGCCTCCCCCAGGGCCGCCCCACAGCGGGGAAGTGCCCTGCAGGCGTCACGGATGGCTCCCAGGTCCCGAGGCGAGGCGATGCCCTGGACGCAGCGGCCGGTGAGCCGCTCCAGGTCGCGGACTCCGGTCAGCGCCTCGCGGAGCGCCGCCCGATGCGAGCGGCTCGCCACCAGGGCGGCCACCGCATCAAGCCGGATCTCGATGGCCTCGCGATCGATCAGCGGCTCCTGGAGCCGGGTCCGCAGCAGCCGGGCCCCCATCGGGGTCCGGGTTCGATCGAGCAGGCCCAGCAACGACAGGCCGGTCCCGCTCTGCGAGGCGAGCAGCTCCAGGTTGCCCCGGGTCTGAGCGTCCAGGCGCATCACCGTCGACCGGCTGCGCGACCGCACCCGCAGGAATCCCGGGGGGAGCACCATCCGCGATCGCTCACAGTAGGCGAGGAGCGCACCGGCGGCGGTGCGCCCGGCGGGAAGCCCGTCGAGGGCGAGCCCGGTGAGGGTGGTGGTGCCGGTGGCGGTGAGCAGGCGCTGATCGCCGCGCCGGGCGTCGAAGAGCGTCCCCGGAAGGGTGGTGCGCGGTATCCCTCTCAGCAGCGCCGCCGGCACCTCGACGCCCTCCGGTACCAGCAGCTCCGCCGCCTCCAGCCCCTCGCACTCCTCGGCGACGACCGCGGCGTCCACGCCCCCGGGAACCTCGGTAACCTGCAGATCCCCGGTGGTGGCGTCGAGCGCGGCCAGTCCGACACGGCCCGCCAGCGGCAGCAGGGCAAGGCATCGCGACGTCCGGCCTGGTTCCAGGAAGTCCGCCTCGATCACGGTGCCGGGGCTGATAACTCGCGTGACCTCGCGTCGGACCAGGCGGCCTGGGATCACCTCCCCGACCTGGTCCCAGAGCGCCACCCGCCGGCCGGCGTCGAGCAGGCGGCGGATGTACTGCGCGCTGGCGTGATGCGGGACGCCGCACATGGGCAGCCGCCCTGCGTTGCCGAAGCCCCGTCCGGTGAGCGTGATCCCCAGGATGGGCGCTGCCACCTCGGCGTCGGCGCCGAAGACCTCATAGAAGTCGCCCAGGCGGGCCAGCAGGATGGCGTCGGGATGCTGCGCCTTGATCGCCCGGTACTCCCGCAGGATGGGAGTTGTCCCCACCTCCTCGAGGATCCCAGTGGGGGTGGGGTCCACTGCCGCGCCGACGGTGACGTGGGGCGCGACAGCCTTCCCCCGCGAGGTCATCGGCGGGTGGACGCCTCCAACGGCGGCGCCGGAGCGGCCTGTGCGGGCTCTGTCCGAAGCTGCCGGCCGCCGGCCTCGGCGGCCCCGGCGACGCTGGTCTCCCCCGCCGCCGGCGCGGCCTGTGCGGGCTCCGCCCGAAGCTGCCAGCCGGTGGCCTCGGTGACCCGGGCGACTCTGGTCTCCCCCACCGCGGCCGAGCCCGGGGGTAGCCAGGTCACCTTGCCCTGACGGGTGCGCCCATGGGGACGGCCGTCCTCGGTGACGCCCTCGACGAGGACCTCGACGTCGCGTCCCACCAGTGCCTGGTTGCGCTCCGTGGCGATCCGGCGCTGGAGCTGGAGGAGATGGTTGAGACGGCGCTTCTTCTCGGTCAGGGGAACGCCGTCCTCCCGGCGGGCGGCCGCCGTGCCCGGCCGCACCGAGTAGGCCTGGAGGTGAACCACGTCGAAGCGGACGTCGCGCAGCAGTTGTTCGGTCCCGGCGAACTCCGCCTCGGTCTCACCGCAGAAGCCCACGATGATATCGGTGGTGACCGCCAGGTCCTCGACGGTGTTCCGGGCGAGGCTGACCTTCTCGCAGTACTCCTCCACGGTGTACATGCGTCTCATGCGCCTGAGCAGGCCGTCGTCGCCGGCCTGGACGGGCAGATGGAGCTGCTCGCAGGCGGTGGGCAGGTCACGCATGGCCGCGAAGAGCTCGGGCACGGCGTTGCGGGGATGCGAGGTGAGGAACCTCTGGCGGAGCAGGCCGGGGACGCCGTCCACCGCGGCCATCAACTCGGGGAGGCCCGCACCGGTCTCGGGATCACGGTAGGAGTTGACGTTCTGCCCCAGCAGGGTCACCTCACGGACCCCCCGGCCCACCAGGCGGGCCACGTGGTCGACGATCTCGGCCAGGGGACGGCCCACCTCCCGGCCGCGAACGAAGGGCACGATGCAGTACGTGCACATCTCATTGCAACCCCCCATCACGGGAACGTGATCGAGCAGCCGGTCGGAGGCGGGCAGCGCCACGGGACCGTCCATGTCCGCAC
>JBHELP010000064.1:0-6522 GCA_046263035.1 Candidatus Dormibacteria bacterium
ACTCCCGGCCGCGGGAGGCTACGTCGGACACGTCGGTCGGGATCACGGCTCCCTGGGCCTGAGGGTGAGGTGAAGGCCTCAGTGGAGCGAGAGACGGGGCTCGAACCCGCGACCCCAACCTTGGCAAGGTTGTGCTCTACCACTGAGCTACTCTCGCGTTCCGACGCCGGCCGAGTATATCGCTATCCGGCCGTGGCATCCCGCCCCCTCACCGTCCGAAACGTGATCGAGTAGCGGAGGGCCCTGATGGGCGGAATGGTGTGCTGCCAGGCCCATCGCGACGCGCCGCCGAGCACGTAGCCGGAACGAGGCGCGAGGTCGAGGCTCCAGACCTGGCGACGCTCCCCCGTTCCCCGCTGGAAGCGCATCCGGCAGGGCGACAGCAGTGAGACCCCCGCCACCCGGGAACCGAACATCGGGGCGTCCCGGTGCCAGCCTATCCCGGCGCCGGGCGGATAGCGGGTGACCAGAGCCTCGACGAGGTCGTCCGACGGCGCGGCGGCCAGATCGGCGCACCGATCGCGGAGCGACAGCAGCCAGTCGGGGATCGGTTCCGCCGGCGAGACCGCCTCCCCGGTGCCATAGATGTATCGGTACCCGAAGTGGCGGACCGTGCGCCGCGCCGTCCGCCCGTGCATGGTCACCTCCTCGAAATCGATGATGGCGATCCGGGCCGCCAGGGTCTGCTCCTCCTCCTCCGAGATCAGGTCGGCCTCGTAGACAAGGCCGGAGGGGATGTCCCCACGGGCAGTCGCCGGTGTTACCGGGTCACTCCCCGGAAGGGTCAGCTGATGGGCTCTCGGCGACATGAGGCCGTCATGGACGGGGGGCGGGTCATGCAGCCCCGGGAAGGGTCATTGATGCGGCAACTCTCGGTGGCATGAGGCCGTCATGGACGGAAGGCCGGTCATGAAGCCCCGGGAAGGGCCATTTGATGCGCAACTCTCGGTGACATGTCTCGTGAGGGTAGCGCGGCCGTGCCGCCGGAACGGAGGCTGTCACCTGCTCCCTGTTCCCCTGGGGGGCGCGGGACTAAGCTGAGGTGATGTCCGTCAGCTCCCCGACCGCCCCGCCCTCCGGCCTCCTGCTCTTCATCCGGTATGCCTTCATGCCCAATCATCTCGGCTACTGCGGAGGCAATGAGGATTCCCTGCTCTTCGACCACGCGGTGGCCGGCGAGGCCGACGGTGGTCTGGTGCCGCTTCTGGTCAAGTTCACCGGCGCGGTCCCCTACCTGAAAACCATCGCCGCCGCCAACGGCCTGGCCGACCCCTTCGACCCCCGCGTCGTCGAGGCGTACTGGCTCGGCAACGAGCTGCTGGAGGGCGTCGAGGCGGGACGGCTGTACGCAGCTCTCGAGGAGCGTTTCGGCAAGCATCTCCCTCCCAAGGTCCGGGAGGTGGTGCTTCGCAAGGCGCCCCAGGGTGCTCGGCCACACCACCTCTTCCACGTCATCGACGTGTACCGGCGGCTGGAGAACGAGGAGATCAGCCTGAACGCGATGGACAGCTGCCGGATCAGCTGGGGCCGGGTCACGGCCGTCGATGGCGGTTCCCTGACCGTTGACCGAAGGCCACTGGTGATGCGGGACGGCAGGCTGGTTCTCGGCGAGGAGCGTCCCGAGCGGGTGCTGCGCTCGCTCTCGGGCAAAGGATTCGCCGAGAACGTGTCCCCCGGCGACTGGGTTTCCCTCCACTGGGGCTGGACCTGTGAGGTCCTCAGGCCCCGTCAGTTGGCCAACCTCGAGCGCTTCAGCAGCTACCACCTGAACATCGCCAACCAGACCATCTGATCTCAGGCCCGCTCCCGCCCCAGGTCGATCAGCTCAGCGGTTGGATGGCCACCGTCGATGGTGAGCACCGCCATGGTGTGGGTGGGCATCCGGCGGCGATCGGTGGGCGAGCCGGGATTGACCAGGAGGAGACCATCCTCATCCTCCGCGAACGGGATGTGGCTGTGACCGAACACCACCACTCGGGCATCGGGAAACCACCGCCGCAGTCTGGGCCGGCGGCCGTCCCGGGCGCCGGAGTCGTGGACCATGGCCAGCCGGACACCTTCAATGTTCAGCTCCAGCCGCTCGGGCAGGCGCTTCATGTGCCGGTCGTTGTTGCCGCGAACCGCGTGGACCGGGCGGGCCCTGGCGATCTCCCCGAGCAGCGTCTCCCCGACCACATCGCCGGCGTGGAGCACAAGCTCACAGCCGCCCAGGACGTCCCATGCCGCGGGCGGCAGAGCCCGGGCCCGGCCCGGGATGTGGGTGTCGGCGAGGACGGCCACCCGCACAGCTCTCAGCCGGTGTTCTGCAACCCGGCGGCGATGCCGTTGATGGTCCGCAGGATGGCCTCGAACACCTCCTGACGGCGGGGATCGTCCTCGGGCATCGAGCGATACTGCCGCAGCATCTGGGCCTGGAGGACGGAGAGAGGATCGATGTAGGGGTCGCGGAGGCGCAGCGTCTCGCGCAGCTGGCGCTGGTCGCCGAGCAGCTCCCGCTTGCCGGTGATGCGCAGAACCGATCGAACCGTCCGGCCGTGCTCGGCCTCGATCTCCCCCCAGAGCCGATCGCGCAGGTCGCGGTCGCCGACCAACTCGAGGTAGCGCCGGCCGACGCCGAGGTCGGTCTTGGCCAGGCCCATCTCCAGGTTGCTCACCAGGCTCCGGAAGTGCGGCCAGTACCGGTACATCTCGCGGAGCAGCGACCACCGCTGCGCCGGCGTCGAGGGCAGGTCCGCGCCGGGGCCGGGACGCGGGCCGGACGCGGCATCGTCGGCCACCAGGGACCGGTTGCCGGTGAAGGCCTCGATGGAGGCGCCCACTGGATACCAGGAGGGCAGCATGATCCGCGTCTGGGTCCAGGCGAAGACCCAGGGGATCGCCCGCAGGTCCTCGATGCGCCTGGACCGGGTCCGGCTGGGCGGCCGCGACCCGATGTTGAGCTGGGAGAGCTCCGCTATGGGCGTGACGGAATGGAAGAAGCGCTCGAAGTCATCGGTGTAGACGAGACCCCTGTAGCGGATGAACGAATCCGCCGCCATCTCGGCCATGGCGGTCTCCCAGACGGGCTCCCGCTCGGTGGCCGGCGCGCCGTTCGCCGCCGTCGCCTCCCACACCGCCGAGACCACCAGCTCCAGGTGGTGGGCGGCCAGATCGGGACGCGAATAGCGGTAGTGCAGCACCTCCCCCTGCTCGGTGATCTTGACCCGGCCGCGGACGGCGCCCGGAGGCTGCGCGAGGAGGGCCTCGTGGGTGGGGCCGCCACCGCGGCTGGTCGAGCCACCCCGGCCGTGGAAGAGGCGCAGCTTGACACCGGCCGCGTCGCATACCCGGGCCAGATCACGGTGGGCGGCATAGAGGGACCACTGGCTGGCCAGGTACCCCCCCTCCTTGCTGCTGTCGCTGTAGCCGAGCATGACCTCCTGGACATCGCCGCGAGCGGCCAGCTGGCGCCGGTACAACGGGTGGCTCAGCAACCGCTCGACAATCGTTGAGGCGCCCCGGAGGTCGGCTATCGACTCCATCAGGGGGGCCACGTCTATCCGGCTGTCACGGATCATGCCGTCCTCGACACAGACCAGGCCGGCCAGAGTGCACAGCCAGAGCGCCCTGAGAACGTCCGCCGCGGAGTGGGTCCGGGAGATGACCACCGTGCTGGCCGCCCGGGGTGATATGGCCCGCTGGGCGATCGACATCTCCATAAGGGTGTCGATGAGATTGCGGTCCTCCGCATCCAGGTTCAGGCCGTCCACCGGGGGCTGAGCGCTCGCCGAGATGAGGTCGCCGAGGGCGTCGACCGCCACGTCCTCCGCCTCGCCCAGGGCCGCCGACTCAGGCTGCCACTGCCGGAGGACCGCCGCGACGACGCCCCTCAGTCGACCGCTGTCCTGGCGCACATCGACCTCATAGCCGCAGAAGTCAAAGGCGGCCACCTGGCGGCGAAGCCGGCGCAGGGGCCCGTCGGCCACTGGATCCGCGCCATGGCGGCGGAGGGCGGCATCGATGAGGTCGAGATCCGCGGCGAGCACCGCCGCACTCTCGTAGGGGTGCTCGCCGTCACCGCCGTCGAGCAGGGCCCTGCTGGCGTCGAGCCGCTGCTCCATGAGGGTGAGCTTTCGCCGGTAACGCTCGTGCCGGTTGCCCTCGCTCAGCCGCTTCACGGCAGCGGGCATGGCCAGCTCGTCGGCGGCGATGGAGCTCTCCAGCTCGGCGTCCGCACCAGTCCAGCGGGCGGCCTGGGTGAGATCGATGGCAAGGTCGTGAACGGCCTCGCGGTAGCGGCGCAGGACCAGCGCCTTCTGCTCCCACAGCGTCCTCCGCAAGGCCGCCGCGGTGGCCGCCGGGTTGCCGTCCTGGTCCCCGCCGACCCACGACCCGACCCTCAGGAAGGGCCGGACCGGCAGCGGCCGGTCACCGGCCACCTGCAGCCACTGCCTCTCCAGCTCGGCATAGACCTCGGGCAGGGCGTCGAAGAGGACCGTGTCGAGCTGGAACAGGGCGTTGCGGGACTCGTCCTCCACCCGGGGGCGGCGGCTGCGCAGCTCCTCGGTGTGCCACAGGGTGACGATGTGGGCGAGGATGTCGCGGACCAAAGCCTGCCGGCCCACCGCAGAGAGCCGCGAGTTGTCCAGGCCGTCGAGGTCGGCGGCGATCCCGGTGACGTGGTCGAGCACGGACCGCCGCGTGGCCTGGGTGGGGTGGGCCGTGAGCACCGGGGTGACCTCGAGATCGGTGAAGGCGGCCGCCAGCCGCTCCACCCCTTCGGGCGTGCCCGCGTGACGGAGCAGGAGCGAGGCGAAGGTGCCGTCGGAGGCCCGGGGCTGGGCACGGCCGCGGACGTCGGCGATGGAATGCGCCCGATGCTCCAGCTCGGCCAGGTTCACCAGCTGGAAATAGAGGGCGTAGGAGCGGATGAGGGCAACGGCGGAGGCCACGTCGACGGCCCGGAGCTGATGATCCAGGGCCCGCTGAGCGCTCTCTTCCTGATGCTCGCGCAGGGCCGTGGTCTGGTGACGAACCGATTCCTCGAGCTCGAGTATGTGAGCGCCACCATGACGGTCGAGAACCTCTCCCAGCAGGGCACCTAGAAGGCGCACATGACCGCGCAGGCGCCGGTCGGTGTGGGCGCCGCGAGGCCTGGGGTGCGCCGGGGCACGTGCCCTTCGGGGCGCGCCGGCAAGGGCCACCGCGGAGCTAGCCCTCAGGCGGGACGGGCTCGAAGCCGGAGGGCTCGGATCCGTGGAAATGGGCGATCAGCCAGCGACCGCCGCGGTACTCGACGATGACGCTGACCCGGTAGGGCCCCCGCCATTCGAGGTCGTCGATGCGGACGTGGACCATGGTGTCGGCGGCCACCCACGCCGCATCGCCGCGGGCGGAGACCAGCCGGGTCTGCCAGCGGATCACATAGGTCTGGGGGCGCTTCAGCACCCGCGTCATCAGCTCGCGGAGCTGCTTGGGACCGGTGGCGGCATCCTCGGGCTCGGAGCCAAGGTACGTGACGTCGGGGTCATCGAGAAAGAGGCCGCAGACACCGTCGACGTTGCGGTCCGAGACCAGGGTGGTGAACTCGTCAAGAAGGGCGATCACGGCGGCCTGGACGTCGTCGTCTGCGCGCATGGGGCGTGGCTCCTGTGGGGGCTCCGAGGCACTCGCCGTGCCCGGTGGTGGACCGGCCGATCGCTCCGCCGGCGAAGGTGGCGCCAGTGTACTATCCGGCAATGCTTCTCCCCGCCGGAACCTATGACATCGGCCCCGACAACGGCACGGTCACCGTGCGCACCTATCGCGAGGGGATGGCCGCCAAGATCGGCCACGACCTGGTCATGACCGTCGCTCAGTGGAAGGGCTCGGTCACCATCGACCCCGACACGCCGTCGAACTCCAGCGTCTCGGTCTCCTTCGACACCGGCACCTTCCAGGTCCTCTCTGGCACCGGCGGCGCCAAGCCGCTTAGCGACAAAGACCGCAAGGACATCCTCAACAATATCGCGGGCAAGGTGCTGCACACCGACAAGCATCCTCAGATCACCTTCACCTCAGAGAGGGTTGACGCCAGCGCCGAGAACCGGGTGGGCGTCGACGGCAAGCTGACCATCGCCGGGACGACCCGGCCGGTCCATCTCGAGCTGACCCTCGAACAGACCAGCGGCGGGGTGCGCGCCAGCGGGACCCTGCCCGTCAAGCAGACGGAGTTCGGCATCAAGCCCTTCACCGCTCTCATGGGGGCGCTCAAGGTGAAGGACGACATGGAGATCGACGTCGAGGCAGCCCTGACGGCCCTGTAGGCTCAGTTCATCAGGGAGCGGAGCCGGGAGATGCCGGCCCTGGCGACCTGGTAGTCAGGGTTCTCGTGCAGCGAGCGCTGGTAGTGGACCAGCGCAACCGACCACTGAGCCCGGGCCTCGTAGATGCGGCCCAGATTGGCCCAGGGAAAGCACCGCGAGTCATAGCGGGGCGCCCTCGTCGCCTTCTCGAGCCAGGGGATCGCCTCCTCCGGCCGGCCCCTGTCGATGAGGTAGACGC
>JBHELP010000065.1:0-2775 GCA_046263035.1 Candidatus Dormibacteria bacterium
CCAGATGACTATTCATGACCGCCTCGGGACCCGACTGCTAGCAGCGCTTGGAACACTCTGCCTCTTGACAGCCTCCGTTCATGCTGCTGGCACAAAGGGGACCGCCGACGATGTACAAGTTGATACAAGTGCTGGATTCAAGCCGCCTGCTTACGCGGGTCCCACAACGTTCCCTGCTCCGCCTCATGCGCCGCCCACTGCCGGGCTGCATGAGAACGATGCATGCGATCCGCCGGCCGGCGTTCGCCAGGTCGCCCCAGACCTGAGCGGCACGACGAACCAATACATGGCCAGCTACACGGAGACCATCAACCAACCGGGGCACGATGCCCTTCGAAAGACGGTCGGCCCCGTTCCGATCCCCTCGATGGCATTCAGCAATGCCGAGTACGCAGGCCAGACAGCTCAGCTGGCGGTGGGTTACGGAAGCGCATATCAGACCCTGTTTGTCACAAATGTCGTGAGCGCGTGGGAACAAGGCGCCCCACCGCCATCGCAGCGCGATTATGTTCCCCCGGTGACGGCGGCAGACTACATTCCTCCGGCCATCCCGCCCCCAGTCACGGGCGGCAAGGCCTATGCGGACAACATCCCGGAATGGAATGTGAAGCTCGGAGTGAACATCACACCAGGCACGTGGCATCAGGACTACTCGCCGGCGCAACCGGCAGTGTATGAGCCGGATGCGAAGGGTGTGAGGCAGCTTGTCAGAGCGGCGGTGCCGCCCCGGCCGCTCGGCACATGGCACTGCGATGGCTTCGACATGGTATGGGACGGCAACCCGCCCGCCCTGGCCGATTCCGGGCCCGCCGTGGTGCCCAGCCTGGCCATCAGCGGCAAACCCCTCGAAATGGCCGACAGCGTGTGGAAACACTGGCGGGCGGGCAGCCTGGCCACCTTACCCAACAAGGACGGCACCACGTATGTGGGTATCCCCACCTGCGCCTGGATCGACAACAGCGGACGACCAACGCAGGCCGTCAACATACCCTCCAAGTCGGAGGTCACTGGTCAGGCGCTCCGTGGGCCCGTCACAGTCACCGAGTACATCAACGTCAACGTCACCCCCGAGCCGGTGGAATGGCAGTTCGACGATCCCGGCGGGCATGGCTCCGGCTTCGAGGCGGGACGGGGGGGCAAGCCCAATGGCACGCCACATTACGATGCGGCGACGCAGACGTGGCCCAGCCCGCAGAACACCTGCCCGGTGTTCCATCAGTACTCGAAGGTCCGCGATCAGCTGACCATCTCCGCCACCCAGTGGTATGACTTCAAGATCACCGGATACTTCAACAACGGGGCCGGGCGCACCCAGTTGACGCCGATCACCTATCGACTCCAGGCCAGGTGGGACTCCGCGCCGATGCACGTCTTCCAGATCGAAGCGGTACCGTTCGTTCCCTGAGGCGTCGAGCCCATGACCGGCGACTTTAGGGGCGGAGCCTGGCACGGCGGTTATGGCTATGGCCCTGCGATCGGCTCCCGATTCCAGCCCGGTCAGGACCCCTCGCGCACCTCGGTGATGTCCCGGACTTGCGGGCAACCCCCGGGCAGAAGCTCAGAATGCGCGGGCTGATGAGAATACTGCTCTCAACGATCGGATCACGGGGAGACGCCCAGCCGCTCGTCGCTCTGGCGGTGGCGCTGCGCGAGGCCGGCCATCAGGCGCGGCTATGCGTGCCTCCGGACTTCCGTGAGTGCATCGAGGGGCTCGGGTTTCGTGTGAGCACCGTGGGGCCGGAATTGCGGGCGCTGACGGCCGGACGAGCGGCCGCGCCTCCGCTGCCGGGCACCCCTGAGCAGCGCAGGCAGCTGGCTGAGGGGACCGTCGCGGCACAATTCGAAGTCCTGTCCGAGGCCGCTCAAGACGTTGACCTTGTCGTGGCGGCCACGGCGCTTCAGATAGCGGCGCGTACGGTGACGGAGGTTCACAGGATCCCGTACGTGTTCGCTGCTTACGCGCCGACCGTCCTGCCGTCGCCCCATCACGCTCCTCCACCGATTCCAGGGCGCGCACCCATCGCATCCGATGCCACCAACCAGAAGCTCTGGGACCGAGACCGGGACAGTTTCAACGATCTCTTCGGCGAGCCGCTGAATGCGCAGCGAAGGCAACTCGGACTGGCGCCGGTCGACGACGTGCGTGCCCATGTCTTCGGCGATGTGCCGCTGGTGGCGGCTGATCCCACGCTCGGGCCGTGGCCGGGTCCCCCAGGCGCCGTGGTTCAAAAGGGCGCGTGGCTGCTACGGGACGAGCGACCCCTCGGTCCACACGTCGAGGCCTTCCTGGACGCCGGCGAGATGCCCCTGTACTTCGGCCTCGGCAGCATGCGCGCGCCCAGCGGGGTGGGGGCCGCCATGGTCATGGCCGCGCGCGCACTGGGCCGGCGTGCGCTAGTGAACCGCGGGTGGGGGGACATCGAGATCGAGGACGCCGACGACATGATAGCCATCGACGAGGTTAACCACCAGGCGCTGTTCCCCCGCGTCGCCGCGGTGGTCCACCATGGCGGCGCCGGAACCACCACCGCCGCGGCAATGTCAGGCACGCCGCAGGTGGTAGTCCCGCGAAGCTACGACCAACCCTACTGGGCAAGCCGGGTGCAGGCCCTGGACATCGGGGTGGCGCATTCACCAGGCACACCGTCGGCCGAGTCACTGACCCTCGCCTTGAAGCGCGCGCTGCAGCCGGCAGTGGCCCAACGGGCAGCCACCGTGGCCCGTGCGATCGTCCTAGACGGTGCTCGCGCCGCCGCTGCGCAGCTTGCCTCAGGC
>JBHELP010000066.1:0-10672 GCA_046263035.1 Candidatus Dormibacteria bacterium
GCCGTGGACGATTCCAGTGACAAGGTGGAGAAGGTGGTCCCCAAGCGGGCCGCACCCAAGCGGAAGCCGGCGGCTCGCAAGCCCGCCTCCGGAGCCAAGCCACGAGGTGCGAAGCCGGCAGCCGCGACGGACGTGACCGAGGAGGAGGAGTAGAAGCATGCTGATGCCGAAGCGGACCAAGTTTCGCAAGCTGCACCGCGGTCGCCGTCAGGGAGCCGCCCAACGGGGCAACCAACTGAGCTTCGGCACCTACGGCCTGCAGGCTCAGGAGGCCTGCTGGATGACCAACCGGCAGATCGAATCGGCTCGCCGTGCCATGACGCGGCACATCCGGCGAGGTGGACAGATCTGGATCCGCGTCTTTCCCCACCATTCCTTCACCAAGAAACCGGCCGAGAACAGGATGGGCAGCGGCAAGGGCCAGCCAGAGGGCTGGGCGGCCGTTGTCCGGCCGGGCCTGATGCTCTTCGAGATGTCCGGCGTACCCCTGGAGACGGCCAAGGAGGCGATGCGCCTGGCCGCCCACAAGCTTCCCATCCGGACTCGCTTCGTGGTCCGTGAGGAGCCCGGCGCCCTGGAGGAGACAGCATGAGCAGGCGTGGCGAGGCGCTCGTCGCGTTGCGTAAGATGACCGACGCCGAGCTCACCCAGCATCTGAACGACCAGCGGCGCAAGCTCTTCGAGGTGCGCTTTCAGCAGGTCACCGGTCAGGTCGAGAACCAGCGAGAGCTGCGTAACATTCGCAAGGAGTTGGCCCGGACCCTGACGGTACGGTCTCAGCTGGCTGCCGAGCCTGTGGAGTTGGAGGAGTCCGGCGACAGCGCTGAGGGCACGGCCGCTGCGCTCCCGGCAACGCCGGCACGGCGCACCCGATCCAGGGCCGCGGCGGCAGCACCATCCTCGCCAACCGGCACTTCCGACCCCGACCAGCCAAACACCGACAAGCTCGCCACCGGCAGCGCCGTCGCCGACAGGACGGCCACGGGCAAGGCCGCCGGCGACGCACCCGAGATCGACACGGCCGAAAAGGACACGACCGGCACCGGCAAGGCCCACACCGATACGCCCGCCACCGACAAGCCCGACGGAGAAACCCAGTGACCGAGAACCAGCCGACGCGACCCCGGCGCAAGAGCCGCGAGGGCGTCGTGGTCAGTGACGCGATGACCAAGACCGTGGTGGTCCTGGTTCAGGAGATGAAGTCGCATCCCCTCTACAAGAAGGTGGTGCGTCGGAATAGTCGCTTCAAGGCGCATGACGAGGCCAACGAGTGCGGCATGGGCGATCGCGTGCGCATCACCGAGACGCGCCCGCTCTCCAAGGAGAAGCGCTGGCGCGTGGCCGCCATCCTCGAGAAGGCCAGGTAGGAGAGCAGCGGTGATCCAGCAGGAGACAAGGCTGAAGGTCGCGGACAACAGTGGAGCGCGCGAGCTCCTCTGTGTCCGCGTGCTCGGCGGCAGCTTCCGCAAGTACGCGTCGGTCGGCGATGTGATCGTGGGCACCGTCAAGGTGGCCCAGCCCAACGCCGCCGTCAAGAAGGGCGAGGTCGTGCGCGCCGTCGTGGTCAGGACCCGCAAGGAGTTCCATCGCCCCGACGGCAGCAACATCCGCTTCGACGAGAACGCCGCGGTGCTGATCAACCCGCAGAACAACCCCAGGGGGACGCGCATCTTCGGCCCGGTGGCACGAGAGCTCAGGGAGCGCAACTTCATGAAGATCGTCTCCCTCGCGCCCGAGGTCATCTGATGTCGGTTCTCAGCGAGAGGCGGCGCAAGAATGGCCTCAGGCACGAGGGCTGGGCCCGAGGCCGGGCGCGCCTGCTGGAGATCCGCTCGGGAGATACGGTGGCGGTCATTGCCGGCAAGGACCGGGGCAAGCGCGGTGTGGTGGAGCGGACCATCCCCTCCGAGCAGCGCCTGGTGGTGCGCGGGGTGAACGTCCTCAAGCGTCACACCAAGGCGGGTGTTCAGGGCAATGTGCAGGGTGGCATCGTCGACTTCAACGGCCCCATCGCGTACAGCAACGTCATGCTGGTCTGCAACCGCTGCGACCGTCCCACCCGGATCGGCCATGACCGGCTCGACGACGGTACATCGGTGATCGTTTGTAAGCGGTGCGGTGAGCGTCACGAGCGGGCGGCCCCCTGATGGCCGCGGTGGCCGTCGCCGACATCCCCAGGCTGCGCCGTCTGTACCAGGACGATGTGGTGCCGACGCTGGTGAAGGAGTTCCGCTATCGGAACGCCATGCAGGTGCCCCGGCTGGAGAAGGTGGTCATCAATATCGGTCTGGGCGAGGCGATCCAGAACAGCAAGGCCATCGATGCGGCCGCCGGGGATCTGAAGATCATCACCGGACAGAGTCCCATCATCATCAAGGCCAAGAAGTCCGTGGCTGCCTTCAAGCTACGCGAGGGGATGCCGATCGGTGCCAAGGTGACCCTGCGGGGCAGGCGCATGTACGACTTCATCGACAAGCTGATCAACGTCTCGCTGCCCCGTATCCGCGACTTCCGCGGCATCGACCCCCGGGCATTCGACGGGCACGGCAACTACACGCTGGGCCTTCGCGAGCAGCTCGTCTTCCCCGAGATCGACTATGACAAGATCGACCGGCTTCGGGGCCTGGAGGTCACCATCGTGACCAGCGCCAGGACCGACGATGAGGCCCGGGCGCTGCTGACCGGATTCAACATGCCGTTCCGCAAGCCGGGACAGCAGCAGTAGCTCGGGAGCACAGAAGACAATATGGCCAAGAAATCACTGATCGCCAAGGCGCTCCGCCCGGCACGCTTCTCCACCCAGGAGGTCAGCCGCTGTGGCCTCTGCGGGCGCCCGCGCGCCTACATGCGCAAGTTCGGCATGTGTCGCATCTGCTTTCGCGGCCTGGCCAGCACCGGACAGATCCCCGGCGTGCAGAAGAGTTCCTGGTGATGACCAACGATCCCATCGCGGACATGCTGACCAGAGTCCGCAACGCCGCCGGCGCCAACCACCGATCGGTCACCATGCCGACCTCGAAGATGAAGGTGTCCATGGCCCGCGTCCTCCAGGAGGAGGGCTTCATCGAGGCCTTCCAGGCAAGCGGAGAGGCCGGCCCCCACGCCACGCTGACGCTCATGCTCAAGCCGCGCGGAATCAACGGTCGTGCGCTCAACGGCCTCCGCCGGATCAGCCGGCCCGGCCTGCGGATCTATGCCGGCGCCAATGAGATCCCCCGGGTGCTGGGGGGCCTGGGCATCGCCATCGTCTCCACCTCGCGCGGACTGATGACCGGCGAGGCCGCCCGCCGTTCAGGAGTGGGTGGCGAAGTCGTCGCCCACATCTGGTAGCCGAGGTGTCGCGAGTGGGGCGTCAGCCCATCCCCGTTCCGGCAGGTGTCGAGGTCACCCTGGCCGGCAGCCATGTCACCGTCAAGGGCACACGGGGAGAGCTGGCCCGCATGCTGCCGCCGTCGATGCAGGTGACCATGGATGAATCCGTCATCACCGTCGACCGGCCCACCAATACCACCCTGCACCGCTCCCTCCATGGCCTGACACGGACGCTGGTCGCCAACATGGTGGAGGGAGTGAGCACCGGTTTCACTCGCCACCTTGATCTCGTGGGCGTTGGTTTTCGCGCCGCCAAGCAGGGCAACGACCTGGTGCTCAGCCTTGGCTACTCCCATCCGATTCGCTACTCACCACCTGATGGCGTGGCCATCGACGTGCCGGCACCCACCCAGATCACCGTCAGTGGGCCCGACAAGGAGGTCGTCGGTCAGGTCTGCGCAAAGATCCGGTCCTTTCGCAAGCCCGAGCCCTACAAGGGCAAGGGCGTCCAGTATCGCAATGAGAAGATCCGCCGTAAGGCGGGCAAGTCCGGCAAGGCCGGAAAGGGCTAGACAGTGCTCACCAAACATGATCGCAACGGCGCCCGCGCCCGCCGTCACCGCCGCGTCCGCAAGCGCGTGACCGGCAGTGCGAATCGGCCCCGGCTCGCCGTCCACCGCAGCCTCCGGCACATCACCGCTCAGGTGGTGGACGACGGCGCCGGCCACACCATGGCCGCCGCATCCAGCCACGAGGCTCAGATCCGCGACCAGATCTCCGGCTCACGCAACCTGTCCAACCTCGCCGAGGCGGTGGGCAGGGTGGTCGCCGGCCGTGCCCGGGAGGCCGGCGTGTCCTCGGTGGTGTTCGACCGGGGCGGCTACGTCTATCACGGCCGGGTGAAAGCCCTTGCCGACGCCGCTCGCGGCGCCGGGCTGGAGTTCTGAGATGGCAAGCAGATTCGATCGCCGCGATGACCGCGGCAGTGACCTGCAGGAGAAGATCGTCTCCCTCAATCGCGTCGCCAAGGTGGTCAAGGGAGGGCGTCGATTCTCCTTCAGCGCGCTGGTCGTCGTCGGTGACGGGCAGGGCCGGGTCGGCGTCGGCCTGGGCAAGGCCGGTGAGGCGCGGGACTCCATCCAGAAGGGGATCGAGAATGCCAAGAAGGGCATGATCGCCATTCCCCTCACTGGTACCACCATCCCTCACGAATTGCGTTTCAAGCTGGGAGCGGCGCGGGTCATGCTCAAGCCGGCGGTGCCTGGGACCGGCGTGATCAGCGGGGGTGCTATGCGCGCCGTCGTCGAGGCGGCGGGAATCCATGACATTCTCACCAAGTCGATGGGCAGCAACAATCCCATCAACGTCTGCCGGGCCACGATCGCAGCTCTGGCCAGCATGCGGACGCTTACTCAGGTGGCGGCAGCTCGGGGCAAGTCCCCGGAGCAACTCGTCGGGCGCCGGCGCGCCGATCAGCTCCTGGGCATCCAGGCGGCCGAGGCCGTGGCCACGTGAGCACGCTGACAATCACCTACCGCAAGAGCGTCATCGGCTATGCCAGGGACCAGAAGGCCACCCTGGCAGCGCTCGGCCTCAAGCGGCTCAACCACACCGTCGAGCACCCCGATGTCGCCACCATTCGGGGCATGGTCCACAAGGTCCGCCACCTGGTCAACGTGAACGGTTTTCCCGCCGACTCCGTCGAGGGCATGGCTGCCATGGGCTCCCAGTGAAGGCGCATGAGCTGAAGCCGGCAGCGGGCAGCCATCGCCGGCGACGCCGGGTGGGCCGAGGCATCTCCTCGGGCCAGGGCAAGACCTCGGGCCGGGGGCAGAAGGGCCAGGGCGCCCGATCCGGCTTCGGCATGAACAAGGGCTTCGTGGGCGGCCACATGCCGCTCACCCAGCGCATCCCCAAGCTTCGCGGGTTCACCAACAGAAACCGGCGTGAGTTCGCCATCGTCAATGTCGGTAAGCTCAACCGCTTCGACGGCAAGAGCCTGGTCGACGGTCAGGCGCTGGCCGGTGTCGGGCTGGTCGCCCACGCCGGCGACTCCATCAAGATCCTCGGTGCGGGAAAACTCAAGGTCCCCGTCACCGTGCGTGTCCATCGCATTTCCGCGGCGGCCAGAGCCGCGGTGGAGGCCGCCGGCGGCGGGGTGGAGTTGCTCGAGGCGGTTGAGGTGGACAAGGAGGCCACCGCGGCCCCGGCGGCTCCGGACGAGTGAACCTTTTCGAGGCCCTGGGTCAGGCGCTGCGCACGCCCGAGCTGCGCCGCAAGCTGCTGTTCACGGTCGGTTTGCTCCTGGCCTTCCGTGTGCTGGCCAGCATCTCCATCCCCGGGGCAGATGCCCGGGCACTTGACAGGCTCTTCTCCAACAACTCGCTGCTCGGACTCCTCAACCTGTTCAGCGGGGGTGGGTTGAGCAACTTCTCCATCGTCGCCGAGGGTCTGAACCCCTACATCAACGCCACCATCATCATGCAGCTCATGACTGTGGTCTCGACCCGGCTCAAGGAGGTCAGCAAGGAGGGTGAGCAGGGGCGGAAGAAGATCACGCGCTACACCCGATGGCTCACGGTTCCGCTGGCGATTCTCCAGGCCTACGGCCTCACGGTGCTCTTCACAAACCCCCAGATCGGCGTGCTCAGCAACCCCAGCGCCGGCACCATCGTGGGCATCATCATCACCCTCACCGCGGGCACCGTGATGCTGATGTGGCTCGGTGAGCTGGTCACCGAGTACGGCGTCGGCAATGGTGTCTCGCTGCTCATCTTCGCGGGCATCATCGGCCGGCTTCCCGGGGCCGTCGTCACCTACGCCTCCACCGGTGTCGGCCACCTCCTTCCCCTGATCGGGCTCACGGTCATCGCCGTCCTGGTGACGGCGGGAATCATCGAGGTCCAGCAGGCCCAGCGCAAGATCCCGATCGAGTCCGCCTCCCGGCTGATGAACCCCAGAACGGGGATGGCGACGCAGCGGCGGCGCAACTTCCTGCCACTGCGAGTAAACACCGCCGGTGTGATTCCCATCATCTTCGCGATATCCCTACTCGCCTTCCCGACCATCTTCTCCAACTTCTTCCAGAATGCGGGGGGGTTCATCGGCCGGGCTGCGGAGTGGATCCGTACCAACTGGCAACCCAACGGACCCTCGCTCCTGGCCAACATCGCCTATAACGGCATCTACTTCCTGCTGATCCTGGGATTCACCTACTTCTATACGTCCATCGTCTTCGACGCCAATGACGTCGCCGACAACCTCAAGAAGCAGTCCTCGTACATCCCCGGGATCAGACCGGGCCGCAGCACCGCCGAGTACCTGAGCCGGGTCATGGGTCGGATCACGCTTGCGGGAGCCCTGTTCCTCGCGGTCATCACCGTGTTGCTCCCCCTGGGCACCGCAATGCTCACGGGGATCGCCACCACCAGCCTCTATCTGGGAGGAACGGCGATCCTGATCGTGGTCGGCGTGGCATTGGACACCATGAAGCAGATAGAGACCCAGCTGTTGATGCGAAACTACAAGGGCTTCATCAAGTGATCATCGTCGTCTTCGGCCCCCCCGCCGGAGGCAAGGGCACCCAGGCGACCAGGCTGGCGGAGCGCTTCGGGTACCCGCACATCAGCACCGGCGACATCCTCCGTCATGAGCAGCAGCAGGGCACTGAGCTGGGCCGGCAGGTGACGCCCATCATGGCCGCCGGGGATCTCGTTCCCGACTCCATCATCACCCGGCTGACCGACATGCGCCTGGGCCTTCCCGATGCCGCTCAGGGCGCCGTCCTCGATGGCGTCCCTCGAACCGCCGCCCAGGCGGAGGACCTGGATGCGATCCTGGCCCATCGCGGTGCCCAGGTCGACCTCGTGCTGACGCTGGACGTCCCCGAGGACATACTTCGGGAGCGGGCCCGTCACCGGGGAGAGATCGATCACCGGATCGATGACCGCGCATCTGCCTTCGCGCACCGGCTGGACAAGTACGCAATCGCCCGGGCGTCCCTCATCGAGCATTACGTGCAGCAGGGGACCAGGACCGAGGAGATAGACGGCACGGGCTCGATCGACGACGTGGCCGACCGGATCGCAGGCCTCTTCGCCGGTGTTCAACTCGCGCCGGGAGGCTGACGGTCGTGGCCAGAGGAGTGCGCGTGGACAGCTTCCGGCTGAAGAAGCCGGAGGAGATCGAGAAGATGCGTGTCTCAGGAAGGATCCTCGGCGAGTGCCTCAGCCACCTCGCCGCCTTCTGCCGGCCCGGCGTCACCACCCTCGATGTGGATCGAGAGGCGGACACCTTCATCCGCGACCATGGCTGTATCCCGGGATTCCTCGGCTACCAGGGCTATCCCAACTCGCTGTGCATCTCCATCAATGACGAGGTGGTGCACGGGATTCCCACCGAGCGGGTGCTCGAGGAGGGCGACCTGGTTTCCCTCGACTGCGGCCTGATCCTCGACGGATGGTGGGCGGACAGCGGCCTGAGCATCGCCTGCGGGACCGCCTCACCCGAGGTGTCGCGCCTCATCGCGGTGACCCGTGAGGCCCTCCAGCGGGCTATCGACCAGGCCCGGCCCGGGCGGCACATCGGGGACATCGGCCATGCCGTCCAGACCTACGTGGAGGGGGAGGGGTACTCGGTTGTGCGCCAGTACGTCGGCCACGGCATCGGGCGCAACATGCATGAGGCTCCCCAGGTGCCCAACCATGGGGCGACGGGGACGGGGAACCTGCTCAAACCGGGCTATGTGCTGGCGATCGAGCCCATGGTGAACGTGGGCGGAGCTGAGGTGCGGACCCTCGACGATGGCTGGACGGTGGTCACTGAGGACGGCGCCCTGTCCGGCTACTTCGAGCACACCGTGGCGATCACGGAGGACGGGCCCGAGGTGCTGACGGCGCGGCCGCCGGGGGGCCCCTAGCCCGCTTGGGTAGCTCTGCGCCTGGTGACGAGCGGCCCCTTGTGGGCAGGGTCCTCGAGCCGCTGCCCAACGAGCTCTACCGCGTTGAGCTCGACAGTGGCCACAAGGTGCTCTGCCATCCGGTGGGAAAGGCTCGGATGCAGGCGGTGCGCATCCTCCCCGGTGATCGGGTCCGTGTGGAGGTGAGCGCCGCCGACCCGGGCCGCGGGCGCATTCTGCAGCGGCTGGCATAGCCATCTCGGAGCGGCGGGCACCGTCACCTCCGGGCGGCGGTCATGGTCCATCTCCGGGGCGGCTGGGCATGACCATCTCCGGGGCGGCCGAAACGGGCCCAGGCCGTCGGCGGGCCATGCCGGGTGTGTGGCGGGAACCTTCTGATGGCCTGGTCGGTGCCAGCATGGGTACCGGGAGGTGGCCGCCGTCTGAGCCCGAACCCTTTTGGGGCGACTATCTCGGCTCCAGCGCTCCAGGGCTTCCGATCCGCTACAATCCCTGTTTGCGGCTGCAGGGCAGTCCGATTTCGGGTGCCCCTCGGAGGGGAGAACCGCTGACCGGCGGGGTTGTTGAAGCCTCTCCTGACGCGCTCATCGAGTCGGGTGCGCTCCAGCGCCGGATCGGGCAGTGACAGAGGAAGAGATAGACAGCGTGAAGGTTCGGGCCTCGGTGAAGAAGATGTGCGACAGGTGCAAGGTGATCAAACGCCATGGTGTGGTTCGGGTCATCTGCGAAACCCCCAAGCACAAGCAGCGGCAGGGGTAGGCGGCGTGGCCAGGATCGCCGGCGTCGACATACCCCGGGACAAGCGCATCGAGATTGCGCTGACGTACATCTTCGGTATCGGTAACACCACCTCGAAGCGGCTCCTTCAGCTCGCCGCCATCTCCCCCGACATCCGCACCAAGGACCTCACCGACGCGCAGGTGGGCAAGCTCCGCGACATCATCTCGAAGCAGTTGCAGGGGCGCGTCGAGGGTGATCTCCGCCGCCAGGTCGCCCTGAACATCAAGCGTCTGGTGGAGATCGGTGCCTATCGCGGGCTTCGTCACCGTCGCGGACTGCCCGTGCGCGGTCAGCGCACTCGCACCAACGCACGCACGCGACGGGGGCCGAAGAAGACCGTCGGCGTCCGCCGGAAGAAGTAGGCAGGTTTCGTGGGAAAACGCAAGAAGGTAGTCCGCACTCGCCGCCGGGAGCGCAAGAATATAGCCATCGGGCAGGCACACATCCTGGCCACCTTCAACAACACGATCATCAGCCTCACCGACCCCCAGGGCAACGTCATCGCCTGGGGATCGGCCGGCTCCCAGGGCTTCAAGGGGTCGCGAAAGAGCACACCCTTCGCCGCGCAGGTGACCGCCGAGGCGGCCGCTCGCCGGGCCATGGACCATGGCCTGAAGATGGTGGAGGTCTTCGTCAAGGGGCCCGGCTCCGGTCGTGAGGCGGCGATCCGCAGCCTCCAGGCCACGGGAATCGAGGTGAGCGCGATCACCGACGTCACTCCCATCCCCCACAACGGCTGCCGGCCGAGCAAGCGGCGGAGGGTGTAGATGGCCACGCAGTCCGCACCGGTGTGCCGCCTCTGCAGGCGTGAGGGAGCCAAGCTGTACTTGAAGGGTGCGAAGTGCATGACCAACTGCACCTTCGACAGGCGCAACGCCCTGCTCCCCGGACAGCACGGGCACGGGCTCGCCCGGCGTCACAAGGTCAGCGATTACGGTGTTCAGCTGCGTGCCAAACAGCGGGCCAGGCGGATATTCGGCGTCCTCGAGACGCAGTTCCGCCGCTACGTCGACAGGGCGGAGCGGAGCCCCGGCATGACCGGTACCGTGCTCCTCCAGAACCTGGAGCAGCGCCTCGACAACATCGTCTACCGGCTGGGACTGGCCTCCTCCCGCAAGGAGGCGAGGCAGCTGATATCCCATCGGCACTTCAATGTCAATGGACGGGTGCTCAACATCGCCTCGGCCCAGCTGCGGCCGGGGGATGTCGTCGAGGTGCGGCAGGGCAGTCGCAACGTGCCGCCCATCAAGAACGCTCAGGAGCTGCTCGAGGGGCGACCCCTTCCCGAGTGGCTGTCGCTGGACGCAGCCGCCCTGCGGGGAACCATGGTCCGGCTGCCCGAACGCAATGAGATGGAGCACATCATCGATGATCAGCTCATCGTCGAGTACTACAGCCGGTGATGCGGTCACCTCGCCGCAGCCATGGTGATCCTCAGAGGAGCACAGGTGTCCGCGACGGCGAGACACATTCTTACCGATCCGGAGCACGCGGACGCGCGGCGCACTTCGTGAGAGCAACCGAATGATCGAGACACAGCACATGCCCGCCGTCCGGGAGGTGGAGACCCGGGAGAACTATGGACGGTTCCAGATCGAGCCACTGGAGCCGGGATTCGGCGTCACTCTGGGCAACTGCTTGCGCCGGGTCCTCCTCTCTTCC
>JBHELP010000067.1:0-27277 GCA_046263035.1 Candidatus Dormibacteria bacterium
CTGCAGCCCACGGCCGATGAGCCGCCTGGCACTGCCCCCCAGGTCACGGCGGACGCGTCATCCGGGGCTGCACCACAGCATACGGCCGCCCCGCTTGGCGCTGGGCCCTCACCGGCGGCTGATTCGTCACCGATGCCGACCGCCGCCGTCAACTGGGAATCCGTCCCGTCCCATCCCTCGCCAGGAGAACCGATCAACGCCATGCCGGTGGCGCCTCCTTCCTCTCCGCCGTCGTCCCCGGGTAGCCCCTCGCGTCCGCCGGCGCCGTCTCCTCCCGCTCCTCTCGATCGGCTTCCAGGCGTGTCTCTACCACCTCGACGGGAGACCGTTGAGGACGCCACCGACGAGATGAGCATCCCTCCACCAGCCGTGACCGTGCCGCCGCCGGACTGGATGCCGCCGGCCTCTCCTGAACCGCCCGTCCCGCCCCCCAATCCCCTGCCGGAGGACCGCGGGCAACGCACCGCTCTGCCGCCCGCCTGGAGTCCGATACTCTCTGTCTCCGGCTCCCCGGTCACCGGTGCGGAGGCTGCGAACACAGGCGTGGAGGCCATGCCAGAGGCCGACGGGCCTGATGACTGGCCGGTCCAACCCGCGGAGGAACCGCCCTCCTCCGGCATCCTCGGCCGTCTGAAGGAGCGATGGGCGGTGCAGCGTGCCTTGGCACGGACCCCTGCGGAGGCCGACGATGGAATCCAGGTGGCCCCTGCCCCCACGCCGCGAATGTGGGCGCGGCGCCATCGCGGTTCCTCGTCCCTTCCCCGCCGCGCCGCCCGCCCCGATGGCGGGCTTGAGCCGTCGCCGCCCAGGGACGGTGCCGAGGGATCCGGCTCCGCCTGGCCCGGCGCCGTCCCCGATCAGGCTCAGCCGGTGGCGTCGGAGCCGAAGTCGCGGCCGTGGCCGGGCCGCCACACCGCCCCTCTGCTGGCTCGGCGCGGTCGTCTCCCAGGTGGGTCCCCAGGCTCCCGGGATGGTGCCCAGGGGCGATCCGCCGAGGTGCTTCGCTCCGCCCTACGCAACCCTGCCCTTGCGATCGTCACCGGAGCTCTTATGGTGGTGATCGTCATCGCCCTCACCGTAGGACGCTCGGCATCGCCCATCAAGTCGAGGACGCCACCGGCCTCGGCACAGCCGGACGCTCCGTCGGCGCAGCGGGTGCCCGCGACGGCCAATCCTGCTCCGGACCAGGTCGGCCCCGCCCCGGCATCCGCCCCTCCCGGGACCACGGCAGTGCAGCTCTCCGACGTACGAGCCCTGGGATCGGGGGCGACGGGCGCCCAGTTGAAGGGCATCAGATATGGCGACCACCCGGGTAGCTTCTTCCGTGCGGTCCTCGACTTTGGGGGCGCCTCAGGCGACGGGGCTCCCAGGGCCACCATTGGCTTCAAGGATCCCACCACGATGTGGGTTGTGTTCGATGGTCTGGCCCCGGGGGCCTCACCAACACAACCGGCACCGGGGGGCCCGATAATCTCGGCCGCCCAGGTGAGCCCCTCTCCGGCCGGCAAGACCATCTACGAGTTCAAGCTCGCCCGACCGGTGAGCCTCACGAATCAATACCTGTCAGCGCCGCTTCGGCTCGTCCTCGACCTGCGCTGAGCGGGCAGATGCCCTCAGTTCGGCGAGAACGTGCCGACCGGTGCATCGCGATGGGCCAGCATGGCGTCGAGCACGGCGGCCTCGCGTTGCAACAATCTCAGGCATCGCCTCAGGCGATCGGCGGCTCCGTCCAGCTCCAGCAGGTCCTGCTTGAGGGGCAGCTCGATCTGAAGGGAGGCGGCCACGAGATAGGAGAGGAGTTCGGGATCGTCGGGTATCTCGAGGTCGTCCGCCGTGCCGCCACCCAAGCGGGCGATGGCTGAGGCGTAGCCGGCGAAGGCCCGTGCAACCCTGTTGGTGAGGGGGCTCAGATCCCCGTCCTCACCCGATACGTCCTCCAGATAGCGAACGGAGCCGACGGGATAGGGCCTCGCGTCATCCATGCGAGCGACCCGGAATCGAGAGGCCCCCGTCACCACCAGCCGGTACCTGCCGTCGTCAAGCTCTTCGACCTCGTGGAATTGCGCAAGGGTTCCGACCTCGTACGGCCGGGCGCCACCGCCCACCTCACTCCCCTCGCGGATGGCCACGATGCCAAAGCTCATGCCCTGCTCCTGGCAGTCCCGCATCATGACGCGATAGCGGTCCTCAAAGATGTGCAGAGACAACGGCATGTGGGGGAAGAGCACGATGCCGAGGGGAAACAGGGGAATCCGCACCGCCACAGCTACGCCGCCTTGCCGCAGTTCCTCGCGTGCTTGACGATCCGCTCGCGCTTTGGCTCGCCGGGCTTCCGGGCGTGCCGGAAGGCGATCTCAACGCTGATCTCGTTCTGCCTCATGAGCTGGCTGCACACCGGACAGCGCAGACGCGTGACGATCTCCTTCTGGGATGTGACTCCCTTCGAATCCTTGATGGTGTTCGCCATGGCGTACCTTCCTCAGTGTGTCCGCTGCCTGCGGCCCCAGGCGATGTACAGGGCAAGCCCCAGGGCACAGCAGAGCATGAGCGCCCCGAAGGGCATGAGCAGCACGGCGACCAGATCGGGGGCCTCATGGTTTGGCATGGATGCAGCATACCGTCCCCGGCCTCCCTGGTAGCGGCCGACTACCCCGTATCGGATTCGAACCGATGATCTCCGCCTTGAGAGGGCGGTGTCCTGGGCCACTAGACGAACGGGGCTCGCGCACGGGGCGCATCACCGGCGCCACGATTATACGAACGCCTCTCGGCGAGTCCGGACTAGATGCGGTCGGGAGCGGCCATCCCCAGCGTTGTCAGGGCATCACGGAGCGTGGCCCGTGTGGCCGCCACCAGGTGGCGCCGGAAGCGGCGAAGGACCGGATCCGTCTCCCGAACAATGGGAGGGGTGTGCTCGTAGAAGTCGCTCAGGGCCGTGGCCAGCTGGTGGGCATATGTGGTCAGGAGCAGCGGTGCCAGGGTGGTGGCCGCCTCCGCCAGGGCGTGGCGATGGGCGTCGATGCGGAGCAGCAGCGTCCGTTCCACCGGCGCCAGGGTGGCCGGTACCTGCAGATCCTCGCCGTCATCCTCAACCTTGCCGAGTATCCCCGCGGCTCGGGCATGGGCATACTGAATATAGACGCCGGTCTCACCGGTGGTGCGCAGAGCTTCGTCGAAATCGAACGAGATGATCTGCGTGAGCGAGTACCTCAGCAGGTAGTAGCGGATGGCTCCCGCGGCCACCAGACGGGCGGTCCGGGGATCCGAGGTCTTGGCGGCCACCCTCTCGATGGCCCGATCAAGGAGCTCGTCGGCCCGGACCTCGATACCACGGCGGCCGCTCAGCGCATAGTGCCTGCGACCGTCCTCCACATCTATTCCGATCTCCGCGGCGGCCGCGGGGGAGAGGGCCACCACCTCATAGGCGAGATGTATCGAGTTGGCCGCCGCATCCACGTGGCCGAGACGCTCCAGCGCCAGCGCGACGATGGCCTGCACATACGCCTGACGGGCGTCGATGACGTTGACCACCCGCGAGGCATGGCCGAAGCGGCCGCTGCTGCCGGCGGCCGGCTCCGCACTCGTCGTCTGCGGAGATCGCGGATCCTCGGGGTCCCAGGCCCGATAGCCGAAGTCGAGGCCAAGAAGGCCGAACTTCCACAGCTGGTAGGCGATGTCCTTGGCGGTGTAGGTGGCGACCCCATCCGACTTGACCAGCACCTTCTCATCGCCCGGAGTAACCCCCGACAGGATCCAGCAGCCCGCGTTGGGGCCCGCCGTGGCTCGCACTATGTGGCCCCCGTTGCGCAGAAGGTCGAAAGCTCGGCGCCAGAAGCCCAGCTCGAGGATGTCGGATTCCCAGGTTAGGAGGTCGTAGTCGATGTCGAAGCGCCGCATGGTGCGCAGGTGAGCGGAGACGACACGACGGGCGAGATCCTTGACGTATTTGGCGATCTCGGGGTCGCGGGCCTCAATGGCGCGAAGCACCTCCTGGCGTCTGTGCCTCAGCTGGGGCTCGGACTCGTACCGCCGGCACACCTCCACATAGACCCGCGAGCAGAACTGATCGAAGGGCTCGTCATGTCCCGCCACCAATCCCAGCTCGCGCATTCCCACCACGACATCGGCAACCTGGACGCCCGTGTCGTCGATGTAGTTGTTGACCTCCACGGCCTGGCCCGTTCGCCGCAGCACTCGGGCAACCGTGTCGCCAATGCAGGCATTGCGGAGGTGACCGATGTGGGCGGCCTTGTTGGTGTTGATATTGGTGTGCTCGATGAGCGTGCGGCGCGAAGGCCCCACCGCATGTATGGGTGGCAGCGGAACGGGTGAAGACGGGTCGAGTGCGAGAGCGTCGCCGATGACGGCCGGGGCCCACGCCGGGTCGTCCAGATGGGCATTCACATATCCTGGTGGACTAACCGTCCATTCCCGGACGAGGTCGATGGGCCTGGCGGCGAGGAGGTCCCGGAGTTCGCCGGCGATGGCCATCGGAGGTCGCCGCAACACCCTCGCCCCGCGCAGGGGGACCGGTGTGGACCAGTCTCCGAACTCGGGACGGGCCGACGGCTCCACCGTTGGCGCGACGAGGCCGCCCATGCCCAGGTCATCGAGCGCGGTGATCAGCGCCTCGACAAGTGAGCTGCGGACATCAGGCATCGCCCGAGAATAGTTGGACGGAGGTCGCGACTTCCATGGAGCGCCCTCTGCGACAATGCCACGCCGTGGCCATCCGCTATTGCGTCATCCCCGCCGCGGGCCTGGGCACCCGTTTTCTGCCCCTCACCAAGGTTCTCCCCAAGGAGCTCCTGCCGGTTCTGGATAGGCCGGCCGTTCAGTGGGGGGTTGAGGAGGCGGTCGCCGCCGGAGCCCGCTCCGTGGTGATGGTGATCAGCGAGGGCAAGGAGCTCATTGCCTCGCATTTCGCGGCCTCCCCCATGCTCGAGAGGTTTCTCGCCGACCGCGGCAAGCAGGAGCAGCTGGAGGCCGTGCGTGGCGTGTCGCGGCTGGCCGAGTTCAGCTACGTTCACCAACCTGAGCCGAGGGGGCTCGGCCAGGCCGTGCTCTGCGCCGAGCCGGTGGTCGGCGACAACCCCTTCCTGTGCCTTCTTCCCGATGACATCTCGGTTGCGCCGCGGCCCGTGCTGGCCCAGCTGGTCGATGCCCACGAACGTTACCAGAGCCCCATCCTGGCCCTCATGCGCGTACCCGGCGACGAGATCTCCCGTTACGGCTGTGCCACCGTTGCCGAGCAGGAGGGACGCGCCCATCGGGTCACGGCAGTGGTGGAGAAGCCCTCCCCGGCAGAGGCCGCCAGTGACCTCGCGGTGATGGGTCGCTACGTGCTGACCGGGGACGTGTTCGAGATGTTGCGCGCCACCGCCCCCGGCGCGGGCGGCGAGATCCAGCTCACCGATGCCATCGCAGCGCTCCTGCGGAGGCGCCCCGTCTGGGGGGTCGAGTTCGAGGGTGAGCTTCTCGATGTCGGCACGCCCGCGGGGTGGCTGGCCACCAACATCCGGCTCGCCGGCGAGCAGGGGGTGTCCGCTCCCACCACCGGCTCCACGGCGGTGCCGGTTTCCTGATGGACTTGCTCAGGAGGGAGTGGGGCGCCGTCACCTTTGTCGCCACCGTGATCGTCGGTGCCATCGCGGTTGCCATCTCACTCCTGGTGAGCGGGACGGGTGCCGTCACCCCGCCGCCGCCGCCACCCTGCCCCTCCTTCACCCCCTATGTCAGCCCCCCGCCTGGGATCTCGCCCACGCCACGCCCGTCACCCACACCGTTCAATGCCGCTCTGGCCGCCTGCCCCACGCCACCGCTGGGGCCAACGTCGACGCCGGTGATCGCCACTCCCTCAATCCCAGTGCCACCCGCAGGGGCATCCCAGCCCCCCGCGGCGTCCGCACCCGCGGCACCCTCCGGTGCCGGGGTCACACCGGCGCGTCCAAGCTCCCCGCCGCTGCCGACCGCCGTCCCGTAGACAGCCGGCAGGCGGCGACGGAGGCCGCCGCAAGGGATCCCAGAACAGCAAACATGGCCAGGCCCTCCAGCCGTCGCCACACCGCGTCCAGCGATGTCGTGACGCCCAGCTCCGCGGTGAGGCCGCAGGCGGTGAGCAGACCGGGAACCAGCCAGGGGACGTACCACCCGCGAGCCAGGGGGCGGCGCCAGGCCCCGACGGCCCATATGGTGAAAAGGACGTACACGTCCAGCAGGTAGTACGGCCATACGGTCTTGGCGAAGAGTGGAAAGCACATTGCCGAGATGGCCAGGAGACCGTAGATCTCCGCCGCTTGGGGGGCCGAGGCCGACTGCGGCCTCCGCCGGAGCACGATCCCGGTGACCGCACACACCGCCACCAGGACCACGATTCCGTCAACTCGCTGCGCCCACCACTCGATGGGCGTGCCGCCGGCCATGTACCAGATGGATCCTCCGCCGACGGGCAGACCCGCCCTGAAGGTGACCAGCGAGAAGAGCGTGTCGCCACCCCGGGCGAGCAGGAAGGGAGCCAGGCCCACTGACACTGTCAGAAGCACGAATCCGGCCAGCCCTCCCGCCTCGCCGGCTCGCCGCCTGACCACAGCGCCGCCCACGAGAGGGAGAAGGAGTAGAGCCTCAACGGTTCGCGAGAGCACGGCAAGCCCGAGCAGCACGCCCCCCCGGCGAGCTCGCCCGTCGAGGAGTGAGCGGATTCCACGGAGGGTGAGCCAGAGGCAGAGCGGTTGCTCGATGTGTCCGTAGAGCAGAACGCTCTGCCAGACAAGGGGCGAGGCGGCGAACACCCCATGGAAAACAATTCGGGCGCCGCCGCTCACGGCCGTGCCGCGGAGGCGATCGATGGCCAGAACCGCCTCCCGAGCCATCAGCAGGGCGAAGATGGAAAAGACCCCCATGATCAGAGCTCGGCGAAGTTGGAGATCCCCGAGCAGCCCCATCGCCTGTGCCACCGCGGCGGCCGCCGTCAGGGGAATGAGGCTGAGAGGTCCATTGGCATTGGGATAGAGACCGTCGTGCCGGACCCCGTAAACGTCCAACGGGTGTCCGCTGAGTGCCGTGCGTGCCGACGGCAGAAAGAAGGCGTCGAGGTCGGTGGGGTTGATGGTCAGCGCCCCACTCAGCGTGGAGCCGCCGACGTAGGCCCCGATCAGGATGGCGACCACCATGCGCCGGCGGCCACACCTCACGGGTGCTCCGCGGCACCGTCGATGATGACGTCCTGCCACCAGCGGTCAACCTGGACCCGCGTGTCGTCGGGACTTCCGCTGTTGTCGATCACCCATGTGGCCCGGGATCGCTTCTGGTCGATGGGTAGCTGGGTGCCGATTCGAAGGCGGGCGGCATCCGGAGGGAGACCGTCGCGTGCCACCAGCCGGCTCAGCTGTGTGGCTGGCGGCGCGTACACCACCATGACGCCATCAAGGCCACCCTCGAGGTGAAGCTCATAGAGCAGAGGGATGTCGACGACGATAGCCGGGCCACCCGCGCTCCGTGCCGCCGAAACTCCAGCCGCGATCAGTTCCAGGATCCGCGGGTGGATGATCCGCTCGAGATCCCGTCGGCTCTCCTTATCGGCGAACACGGTTCGGCCCAGGGCCTGCCTGTCGAGGCTGCCGTCGGGGCCGATGACATCGCCGCCGAACCGGCCGGCGATCTCCGTCAGCGCGGGCCTGCCCCGGCCCACGACCTGTCGGGAAAGCTCATCAGCATCCACGATGGCGGCCCCATGAACGGCCAGCAGCGCGGCCACGCTTGACTTCCCCGTGGCGATGCCCCCGGTCAGGCCGATGCATCTCATGCCGTAAAGTCTCGCACCGTGATCGCACGCCTCAGAACCTCTGTGCTCCTGGCGGCGGGCGCCGCCCTGATCGCCGTCGCGGCCGGCTGCGGGGATTCCCCACCGCCGACCGTCAAGTTCGTCGGCAACGACACGTGCCCCGCCAAGGGAGCCTCCCCGAAGTCACCGTCGCCGCCGAATGTCAACAGCCAGCCCCCGGTGGGACAGGCCATCGACGAGATGCCCGCCTCGCACGTGGAGCCCCCGGCGATCGTGAAGTACCAGCATGATCCGCCGACCAGCGGATGTCACTACTCCAGTGACCAGGCTCCGATAAAGGCGGGTGCCTACAACCAGGCGATTCCGCCCGAGAACTGGGTGCACAACCTCGAGCACGGCTACATCGTCGTGCTCTACAACTGTCCGTCGCCGCCCGGATGCTCCGAGGACTTCAAGAAGCTCCACGACTGGTATCGGTCCCTTCCTCCGGATCCGGGCGGCAGGGTGGCCTATGCAAAGGTGCTGATCCTGCCCTGGCCGACCATGAAGCCACGATTTGCGGCGGTGGCATGGGACTGGTACGAGCCCACCGAG
This sequence comes from Candidatus Dormibacteria bacterium, assembly GCA_046263035.1. Classification (GTDB taxonomy): domain Bacteria; phylum Chloroflexota; class Dormibacteria; order Aeolococcales; family Aeolococcaceae; genus JBHELP01. The sequence goes on from JBHELP010000067.1 coordinate 8,375, forward strand.
TCCGCCGCGGACGGTCCCGGCCGGCCGCCAAAGTTGAACATGGATGAGGTCCAGCGCTTCTATGACAACCACGTCAATCAGAGCACGGAGGGCGCCGGCGCAGCGTAGGACCGGCCCTTTCTATACTCGGTGGGTGACCCCGGCCAAGCGCAGACCCGCCTCGGGCCCTTCGCAGCAAGAGGCTCCCGCCACGCCGGCCCGGTCCGCCGGTGCTCCCCAGGACGCCGGCCATGCGATCTCCTGGCGCCACTGCCTGGTCGGCATCCTCGCCGGCGAGGTTCTGCTCCTGCTCACCAGCAACGTGGCCCGAGGAGTGGCCAATGCCGCCTTCGGGACCGAGGGTCTCAACAACGGCGATGGCGGCATCATCGGGGTGTCAAGCCTGGTGGCGGTCATTTTCGGGGCCTTCCTGGCCGCCAGGCTGGCGGGCCGGTTCGGCCTTTACCAGGGGATCGTGGTGGGGATCGGCTTCATCATTCTCGGTGCCCTCTTTCAGCTTGCCCTGGAGGCGCAGATCGTCCAGACATCCCTGTCGGGCCATACGCACCGTCTTGTCGACCTGGGGCCGATGCGGATGGGCGACCTCCTCTCCGGTGACTTTCTGGCGCTCTTCGGTGGCAGTGTCGGCGGCCTTCTGTCGGGGCGCCGTTAGCAGCACCGCTAAGGCACAGCCGTCAGGGGCGAAGGGGGTGGGCCATCGCTCGATCGTCGCCCTGGTCTACAGCCGGCGCCTCAGCCGCTGACATGCGTTCCGTCATGAGGTATCGTCGCCCGACGAGCTCCACATCCAGGCGTCCCAGCGACTGTGCGAAGGAGAGGCAGGCCGCCTCGCTGAAGCGCAGGTGCTTCCCAGGCGTGTGCCAGGCCTTGAGATGACCCTGGGCCACCGCCCTCCGGAGCGTTGAGCGCGATACCCCGCACAGCGCGGCCGCCTCACCGGTGGTGAGGGTCAGATCCTCCCTGGTCACATTCATCCCTCCCTCTCACTCTCTCCCAATGCCGAGAATAGCATGGTGACGCATTCGCGTTGTTCATGGCAATCGTCCTGCCGCCGCACGTGCCTTCGAACAGGGGGACGCCTGGCCGCGACCCGCTCAACACATGGCCCACGACGTCTGCCTGGCGAACCGCCACGCGTACGGGATGCCGGCGACGGCACCGTGCCGGGGCCATCCTATACTCGTTCGATGCCGGGTTCACGGGCGGCGTGGCGGGGGCCTCCACTGTGAGCGATGAGGTTCGGGATGTGATGCGCCGTCTCAGCTCCAGCGTCGCTTCGGTGATTGTGGGACGGTCGGCAGAGATCGAGCTCTGCGTGATCACCCTCCTGTGCCGCGGCCATCTGCTCATAGAGGACGTTCCCGGCGTGGGCAAGACCATGCTGGCCAAGGCCCTGGCGCGAGCCTCGGGTTGCGCGTTCGAGCGCATCCAATTCACCCCCGACCTGCTCCCCGGTGATGTCACAGGAGTGAGCGTCTTCAATCCCCGGACCACCTCGTTCGAATTCCGTCCCGGCCCCGTGTTTGCGCAGGTCCTTCTCGCCGACGAGATCAATCGGGCCACGCCCAAGACACAATCCGCCCTGCTGGAGGCCATGGAGGAACATCAGGTGACGGTCGACGGCATCACCCGCCGGCTGCCCGACCCCTTCATCGTGATCGCCACCCAGAATCCCATCGAGCTCGGCGGAACGTTCACGCTGCCGGAAGCACAGATCGACCGCTTTCTCCTCAGGGTGACCTTCGGTTACCTGCCCGTCGAGGACGAGGTCGCCATGCTGGAAAGGTTCCAGGCGGGCTCACCGCTCGATTCGGTGCGGGCGGTCACCTCCCCCGAGGAGATGAGGCGTTGCCAGGCCGCCTGCGCTCGGATCCACTGCGATCCCGTGCTCAAGGAGTTCTGCGTCCGGCTGGTCCACCGTACCCGAGGGCACGGGGACGTGGCGCTGGGGGCCTCGCCGCGAGGGAGCCTGGCCTTGCTCCACGCTGCCCAGGCCAAAGCCGCGGCCGGTGGCCGGGACTACGTGCTCCCGGACGATGTCCAGACGCTGGCCGGTCCGGTCCTCGCCCACCGTGTGATCCTGCGGCCCAATGCCGAGTTGCGGGGAGTGACCGCGGCGGGGGTGCTCGAGGAGATCGTCGGCCGAGAGGCCGTCCCCGTGCAGGCAGGGCGCCTTGCCTAGGCCCAGGGCTCGGGCATGACCACCCGGGTGCCGCTGCTTGCCTGCATCGCCGTGCTGAGCTTCTTCGCCGGTGTGACCGGGGTGCGCCTCGCCTACACGCTGACCTACATTCTGGTGACGCTGCTCGTCATTGCCTACATATGGTCGTGGACCGTGACCCGGCGCCTCATGATCGGCCGAGCGCCTCCCCAGGGACACTTTGCCGTCGGAGAGGCCTTTTCTGATCGCCTTCTTGTCCGCAATGGCAGTCCCCTGCCCATCCCCTATTGCGAGCTCGGCGACGCCGGCGCTGTTCCCGGGCATCACCCGGGGAGAGCGTGCGCCCTTGCTGCCGGTGAGACGCTGACGTGGACGGCCACGGGGGCCTTCACCCACCGGGGCCTCCATCGGTTCGGGCCCCTCCAGGCACGGCTCGGTGACCCCTTCGGCCTCTTCCCCCGGGTGGTCCGTGGTGGACAGACCGGCGAGGTGCTCGTCCACCCGGCGATCCATCCCATCGAGGCCCTGCCGGGCAGCGACGGGCGGGCCGGCGACACCCGGCGGGGGCGGGGGCGCGAGTCGGCCCCCGATGCATCCAGCATTCGTGAACACGACCCGGGCGACGGCCTGAACCGGATCCACTGGCCCTCCAGCGCGCGCACCGGCCGGCTCATGAGCCGGACCTTCGAGAGCCCTGACAGCGGCGACCTCCTGGTCATCCTCGATCTGCAGAGCGGCGTGCATGCGGGGGTTCCACCGGAATCGTCGCTGGAGTACTCGGTCTCACTGGCGGCCTCTCTCTGCCATGCTGCCCTCCGCCGGGGCCAGGCGGTGGGGCTGGTGGCCTCCGACGCGGCGGGCACAGCGTTCCCGGCCGGCCGCGGAGAGGCACAGCGGCTCAGGCTACTGGAGTACCTGGCGATCGCCAGGGACGACGGCAACACACCGCTGGCCGACGCCGTGGCCAGGCACGGCCCCTCGCTGAAGGGTCGCGGCGGGCTGGTGGTGGTCACCAGCCGCTGTGACGCATCGTGGGTCGAGGCCCTGCTCGACGTCGGCGCTCGGGGACGGCGCCACCTCTGCGTCTTCGTGGATGCCACGTCCTTCGGTGCGCCCGGACCGGCACTGCGCCTCACCGCCGCCTGGCGGTTGGTCCTGGATTGGTGGGTGGTCCGCCGGGGTGACGTCATCGAGACCACCAGGGCCGCTCGGGCCGCGGGCCTTTGACGTTGGCCGCGTTCGGGCGCCGGCTCACGGCCACGTTGCTTGCCGGTGGCGTCATCGCGGCCACCTGCTGGGCGGTTTTGGCGGGAGGGTGGGTGAACGGTGCCGGTGGTGCGGTGGCGGTGTCGCTGGCAGGGCTGTCTGAAGCGGGAGTCGTTGCCTGGCGACGAACCCCCCGCTGGGCCGCTGCTGCGGCCGCCCCTCTGCTTCTGGGCGCCGCCCTGGTCCCGCTGACCCTCGGCACCATGCCGGGTGATGGCGACTCCAGCACTGGGCATGTCCTGGTGCGCTACGCCGACGCCCTCAAGGGAGGCCTGTTCGAAGGTCCCGACTGGCCGTTCCTCGTCGGCCTCAGTGGCGTCCTCTGGGTCTGCGCATACTGGATGGGTTGGTGCGCCTTCCGTAAGCGGCGGGGCGTGCTGGCAACGTTGCCGTGCTACACGGTGCTGGCCGTCAACGCCCTCAACGCCCCCTCGCTGGGTCGGGTGGCGATACCGGAGACTGTCGCGGCAGCCCTCTGTCTCCTGCTCGTAGCCGAGGTTGAGCTCGACCGGCTGGCGGCACGCTGGCGGGCCCGCACCGTAATCGTCATGCCCGGTGTGCGATCGCGCTTCGCGGTCTCCATGACCCTGGGCACGGCGGCCGTGATCGGCCTCTCAGCTCTCATCCCGCCGATCACGAACCGTGACATCTCCGCCGTACTCTTCGCCGCGCATGTCCGGCCCCCTCAGGCCGGCATGGACTCACCAGCGGCCACCCCGCCGGCCGGCGGCGCCTCCGTCGGCTTCTCACGTAGCACGCGACCGGGTGGACCTCTGGTGAGCCGGCCACGGCCTGCCCTGGTCTATTCCACCGACTCGCCCGATCCAGCCTACCTGCGGCTGGTGAACGACACCATCTTCACCGCGGGGAATTGGTTCCCCGCAGCTCCTCCGGGAGCGCGTGCGCAGGCAGGCGGTGGCGCGGTGGTGACGACGGCGACCACGACCTCCGACGGGTTTATCATCCGCGATCGCGAGCCCGCCCACGGTGGCGTGTCCGTGTCCCAGCGAGCCGTGCACGCGGTGGTGACAGCCTCTTCGCCGTCGGCGGAGGACTCCGGCTTCGTCCCCTTCATCGGCGAGCCCGAGGCGACGTCCGGCGCCGGACGGGCGATCGAGCTCGGGCTTGCCGCCGGACGCGGCGCTCCGCTGCTCACGGTCGATCAGGTGACGCCGCTCAGCCCATCGGCGGGTGGCGAAACGTCCTCCACAGGACTCGTGTCCACGGCGGCCGAGGAGCTCCTCAAGGCCGCGGGAACGGCCTATCCATCCTTCACCGCGGACCTTCGGTCGCTTTCGGACGATGCCTCAGGGGGAGCCGCGGTCATCCGCGCGCTGGCCCTGGAGTGGGTCCGCGGCGCGGGCGACCCGTACGACCAGGCCAGGGCGATCGAGCAACATCTGCGCGATCCCCACAACTTCACCTATGACCTGAGGCCGCCTGGCGCTCCCGACGGGGTGTGGCCGATCGTCCACTTCCTGACCGTCGCCCATCGCGGCTACTGCCAGTACTTTGCGTCGTCGATGGGAGCGTTGCTGCGGAGCCTCAACATCCCGGCCCGCCTGGTCAACGGTTACGGTCCCGGTGCGGTGGCCGAAAGGGGCCGGGATGGTGTCAGCGTCCACACCCTGACGACGAGCGACGCCCATACCTGGGTCGAGGCGTATTTCCCTCACTATGGATGGATTCCCTTCGAGCCGACCCCACCCTCCTCGCTCGGGGATTACCAGCCCCCACCGAGGGGCGCGGTTGCCGATCGACCGTCCGCCACGCCCAGCTCCACACCCGCGGCCTCACCATCCGCCCAGGCGACGCCCACGCCGGGTGCCCGGGCGCCGGCAAAGACCCCACCGCCACCGCCGCCAGCTCCCGCCCCGCCATCGCCTCCTCCCCTCTGGGTGGTGGTTCCGCCCGTCGCCCTTCTCCTTGCCGCTGTAACGCTGGCCTGGTGGATGATGCCGGCCACCCTTGCCGGCCTGTGGCGGCGCGTGCTCATCGCGGGACGCCTCACCGGCAGCCGGCGGCAGCCGTCAGAGACCGATACCGGCTATGTGCGCCGGCTGGCTGCGGCGTTGTCCGCGGGGCCGCCGGGTCTGAGCACCGCCCTGATGGGCATCGCCGCGGTCAGCGGCAAGGCTCAGTTCTCCGCAGCCGGTCTGCTCCCGGGTGACGATGAGAGATGGCAACGGTGCTGGAGGAGCGGCAGGGGGGCTCTTCTCCGCGTCATGGCCGGGGCGATCGCCCGCCGCCTACGACGTCGAGGCTGAGAAGATCCTCGGCGGTAACCGCCCCGGCGAGCTGCCGTCGCTCGGTCAGGTGGCTTACCAGGAAGCGCGTGGAGGGATGAGCGGCGATGAGCGCGGCGACCTCCTCCCGCCAGAGGTGGCCGGGGATGGGCGCCTCCCAGTGGGTGCACTCGCAGACCACCAGATCGGACTCGGTGATGACCCGTTCCAGCCCCGCGCACACAGTGGAGTCGCCGCTGAAGCCGAGGGTCGCACCGCTGCCGTCCGACACCGAGTAGGCCAAGGAGGGACCGGTGCTGTGAACCACGGCATGAGCTCTCACCCGGTATCCGTTGATGTGTTCATCACTGCCGTCCTGCAGGACGATGTACGAGGGGCCGACGCGCTCCCGCACGAGGTCGCGCATCTGCGGCCCGTATCCTGCGCCAACCAGGTGGTCCACGTACTCACGGAGCCCCACCGGCCCGGCCATCACCAGGGTCGGTGAGCGCCCGGGAGTCACCATGAGCGCTCCCAGGAGGATCGGCAGCATGAAGGTGTGGTCGGCGTGGAAGTGAGTGATCAGCACGGTGTCGACCGCGGCCATGTCGAGACCGGCACGCCGCAGCATCACGTGAACGGGAGCTCCCGCATCGACGAGCAGCCTGCCGTCCACCGCATAGCCGGCATTGCATCCGCAACCGCTGAACGCGTCGCCGCTACCGAGGACGGTGAGCCGCACTCTCCTCCTCGGTGAAACCCCAGTCGAAGAGCCGCTTCGTCTGGGTCGCCGGCAGCGGAGCGTTGAGCAGGACGCTGAGCAGCTGGTGACCCCCGCGGGTCGCCATACCGACGAGGCACGATCCAGCTGATCCCGTCCAACCCGGCTTGACCCCGACCGCGCCCGGATAGGTATGCACCAGCTCGTTCAGGTTGTACAGGTCGAACTGGTGGTGCGTGGCCGTCGCGGGTATGGTGGCGGCAGGTGTGGCCACGATCCGGCGGAAGAGGGGATACGTTTGCACCGCCGTCCGGGCCAGGACCGCGAGATCGTGCGCGGACGCGCGCTGCCCGGGATCGTCGAGGCCCACCGGGGTGACAAAGTGGGTGTCATGGAGGCCGAGCGCCCTCACCTGCGAGTTCATCGCCTCCACGAAGTTCTCCATCCCAACGGTATCCATGGCCAGGGCGTCGGCGGCGTCGTTGCCGCTGACCAGCAGAGCGCCCGTGACGAGATCCTCCACCGAGACCTTCTCGCCGCTGACAAGGCCCATCTTGGTCTCGTCCCACGCTTGATGGAGCGCCTCGGGGGTGATGGTGATCAGTTGCTGAGGATCGAAGTTGCGGAGCGCCACCATGGCGGTGACGATCTTGGTCGTGCTCGCGGGGGGAAGTGAGGCATGGGGGTTCTGCTGCCAGAGGATGCCCCCGGTGTCGACGTCGATGAGAATTCCCGCCGCCGCGCCCATGGCGGGAGCCGGCTGGGCGGGGGGCACCTCATGCAGCGGCGAGGGGTCGGAGAGCACCTGCAGTCCGAACCAGGGCGCATGGGCGACCAGCTCGGGTGCCTTGACTATGTTGGTCGTCGCGGGCGCGCTGATCCGCTGGTGCGATGGAGGCCGCTTGGTCACCGCGACGGCCGCCGGGGTCAGCCGGGCGATGAGCAAGCCGGGCAGCAGGAGAGCCGTGGCGAGGAGCGCCGTCAGGCCGTATCGAATCCGCACGTCTCTCATGGCAGGCCTCTGGCCGCCGCCATGGTAGCGCAGGGTCAGCGGAGCTGTTCGGCGGCCGTGCGCGCGGCCTCGCTGAGGGGGAGCGGCAGCCGGACGTCCACCTCCGCGTACAGATCGCCCCTACCGGAGCCACGGACATGGGGCATGCCCAGGCCGCGAAGCCGGAACTTGGCGCCGTTCTGGGTTTCCGGCGGGATGCGCAGCTCGATCCGCCGGCCCGGCGGGGTGATGACGTCCACCGTGCCGCCCAGCAGAGCCGTGGCGAGGGGCACCGGAATGCTGGTGCGCAGGTCCTGCCCATCTCGGACAAAGCGGGGATCGGGCGCGACCCGGACCCGGATGAGGAGGTCACCGGCGGTGCCACCGGCCCGTCCGGAGCCGCCCTGGCCGGCCGCCCGCACCCGCGCGCCCTCGGCAATCCCGGCCGGTATGTGCACCTGAACGCGACGGAGACCCGACTCGCCGGTCAGCTCGACGGTGCGGTCCGCTCCTGAATAGGCCTCGGCAAGGCTGATCGTCACCTCTCCCTCCACGTCACCTCCGCGGCGAGGAGCGACGGCCCGCCGCTGACCGCGGCGCGGACCTGCCGCGGCGCCCCTGCCGAACACCGTGTGGAAGAAGTCGGAGAAGGGACTCTCGGCCGAGCCGAAGAGGCTCTCCAGCTCATCGGAGGAGACGGTGTGGTACTCCACCTGACCGGCGGACCCGCCACCGAACGGCGGCGCGCCGGTGAAGGCGCTGCCGCCACCGGGCTTGCCCGCCCGTTCCCACTGCTCGTACTGCTCCCACTGCGGACCAAGCTGATCGTATCGCCGACGCTTCTCGGGGTCTCCGAGCACCTCGTGGGCCTCGTTGATCTCCTTGAATCTCTCCACCGCCGTGGGGTCGCCGGCGTTGACGTCGGGGTGGTGCTTGCGGGCGAGCCGCCTGAAGGCCGCCTTGATCTCCTTCTCGCCGGCGTCCCGCTTCACCCCCAGCGTTTCGTAGTAGTCCTTGAAGGTGGTTGCCATGACCGACACACGGTACCCCACAACGGCGGACGGCCAACCTCGCCCTCACCCCTCCCGGGCCTCGCAAGCGGTCCCCCGTCGCATCACTGAGGCATGGCACCTGCGTGCCCCCCTGACCGGCAACCGGTCCCCCGGTCGCATCCCTGAACGCATGACACCTGCGTCCCTCCCTCCCTGATTGGCAACCGGTCCCCCCGTGGTATCCGTAGAAAGCTGCCCGCGCCCGCGGGAAGGCCCCCACAGAGGTTTCAACCATGCGACTGGACCGATTCACCGAAAGATCACAGGAGGCACTTCAGGCTGCGCAGCAGGCTGCCCAAAGCCTCCAGCACGCCGGCGTCGAGCCTGAGCACCTGCTCCTGGCCCTTCTCGAACAGGACGACGGGCTCGTCCCCAACCTGCTCCGGCGCATCGAGGTGGCTCCGGATCCCCTCTCAGCGCGGCTCCAGGGGCTGCTGGAGAGCCGGCCAAAGCAGGTTGGCGGCGGCGGCGAGCCGGGCATCTCGCCCGCCCTCCGCAGCATCCTCATGAGAGCCTTCGACGAGATGTCCCGCCTCAAGGACGAGTATGTCTCCACCGAGCATCTTGCGCTGGCCATCGTCGCCGAGGAGAAGGGCGATGCCTCGCGCCTGCTCCGCGAGGCCGGTGTGACCCCGGACCGCATCTACGCCACGCTCGAGGCCGTTCGGGGATCGCAGAGGGTCACCGACGCCAACCCGGAGGCGAAGTACGAGGCACTGCAGAAGTACGGACATGACCTCACCGAGGCGGCGCGCCGGGGCAGCCTGGACCCGGTGATCGGAAGGGACGAGGAGATACGTCGAGTGATCCAGGTCCTCAGCCGGCGGACCAAGAACAACCCGGTGCTCATCGGTGAGCCCGGTGTCGGCAAGACGGCCATAGCCGAGGGCCTGGCGCAGCGCATCTCCGTCGGCGATGTCCCCGAGGGATTGCGTGACAAGCGGGTGGTTGCTCTCGATCTGGGCGCCATGGTGGCGGGCAGCAAGTATCGTGGGGAGTTCGAGGATCGGCTCAAGGCCGTGCTCAAGGAGGTGACCTCCAGCGACGGCGCCGTGATCCTGTTCATCGACGAGCTCCACACGCTGGTCGGAGCCGGTGCCGCCGAGGGCTCGATGGACGCGGGCAACATGCTCAAGCCGGCACTGGCCCGGGGAGAGCTCCGCTGCATAGGCGCAACAACCCTTGACGAGTACCGCAAGCACGTGGAGAAGGATGCCGCCCTGGAACGCCGCTTTCAGCCCGTGCTGGTCGATCAGCCCTCCGTGGAGGACACCATCAGCATCCTCCGTGGCCTCAAGGAGCGTTATGAGGTCCACCACGGCGTGCGCATAACCGACGCCGCCATTGTGGCCGCCGCCGTGCTCTCCCACCGCTACATCGCTGACCGCTTTCTGCCGGACAAGGCCATAGATCTGGTCGATGAGGCGGCCTCGCGCCTGCGGATCGAGATCGATTCTTTGCCCAACGAGCTGGATGCCCTGGAGCGAGAGATCCGTCAGCTCGAAATCGAACGGGAGCACTCCGCAAGGAGCGCGATGATGCCTCGCGACAGCGGCTGGAGTCACTCGAGCGCGAGCTGGCAAACCTGCAGGAGAGCGCTCGCCAGATGCGGGGGCGCTGGGAGCAGGAGAAGGGCGCCCTCACCGCCATTCGCGACATCAAGGAGAGGATCGAGCAGGTCCGCCATGATGCCGAGCGCGCCGAGCGCGCCGCTGACTTCGGCCGGGCGGCTGAGCTCCGCTACGGGCAGCTCACGGAGTTGGAGCGGGCCATGGCCCAGGAGGAGTCGCGGCTGGGGGAGCTCCAGGGTGAGCGGCCTCTGCTCAAGGAGGAGGTCGACGGCGAAGATGTCGCCGAGGTGGTTTCCAACTGGACGGGCGTGCCTGTCAGCAAGATGCTGGAGGGCGAGCTCCAGAAGCTCCTCCACATCGAGGATCGGCTTCACGAGCGGGTGATCGGCCAGGACGATGCCATCACCGCGGTGGCCAACGCTGTGCGGCGTGGGCGTGCCGGGCTGAGCGATCCCAACCGGCCGATAGGCTCCTTCATCTTCCTGGGGCCCACCGGCGTGGGCAAGACCGAGCTGGCCAGGGCCCTGGCCGGCCTCCTTTTCGATGATGAGCAGGCCATGATCCGCCTGGATATGAGTGAGTACATGGAGAAGCACAGCGTCTCCCGACTCGTCGGCGCTCCCCCCGGCTACGTCGGCTACGACGAGGGCGGTCAGCTGACCGAGGCGGTCCGGCGCCGGCCCTATTCCGTTCTGCTTCTCGACGAGATCGAGAAGGCGCATCCCGATGTCTTCAACATCCTCCTCCAGCTCTTGGAGGATGGTCGGTTGACCGATGGCCAGGGCCGTACTGTGGACTTCAAGAGTTGCGTGGTCATCATGACCAGCAACATCGGTTCTCATCTCATCGCCGACGTGCCCCATGACGCCTCGCCGATCGAGCACGATCGTGTTCGCGAGTCGGTCCTGGCGACTCTCCGCGACCATTTCCGCCCCGAGTTCCTCAACCGGGTTGATGACATCATCCTCTTCTCCAGGCTCGACGCAGCCCAGCTCAGGCAAATCGTCGAGATCCAATTGCAGGGGCTTCGCGAGCGCCTTGCCGCTCGTAAGCTCGCCCTCGAGGTCTCCGGCGAAGCGCTGGACCTGCTGGCGCAGGAGGGCCATGACCCCACCTATGGGGCCAGACCACTCAAGCGTGTGATCCAGCGCCGCCTGCAGGATCCCATCGCCATGGCCATCCTCGAGGGCCGCTTCACGGAAGGCGACGGTATCGAGGTGACCGCGTCCGCCGGCGACCTGGTCATACGCGAGAGGGTGGCGGTGGCGGCGGCCTCGTGACGCCGCCACGTCGAGGTGAGCGGTTAGACCATTTGCGGTTGCCGCCCACAGATTCAGGGGGACGCCACCACATGGATGTTGAAATACGGATTTCCTCGGGCCATCATGAGACGCAGCCAGAAGGTCACATACATCTCGCTGCCCCGAGAGGTGGAGATGTCACCGAGGTCGATGAGATTCCTCGCCGGCCAGCCGAAGCTCTCGAGAATGCTGCGGACCTCCGACTTGGCGGCGCTGTCGTTGCCGCTGAGAAAGAGATCGTGGTCGCCGGGCACGAGGTCAGGCCGGACCATGATGTCGGCGGTCACGGTATTCAGTGTCTTGACGACCCGGGTGCCGGGGAATAGTTTCTGCAGCCGTTCCCCGAGGCTCTCGGTGTTGCAGATGCTGAGGGTGGGGGGCATGCCGGCGCTCATGTCCAGCGGGTTGGCGACATCGATCAACACCTTGCCCTCGAGATTGCTCTCCCCGGCGGCGGTCAGCGCCTCGGCGGAGGCGCCTCCGGCGGTGGCGTTGACAATCATCTGGGCAGAGGAGGCGGCATCGGAGAAGGAGCCCTCCCCGGCGTTCGGTCCGGCCGCGGCCGCCCATGCCACGGCGTTCTCATTACCGGCCTGACGCGATCCCATGATCACCTCGTGACCGACACGGACCAGCGCACCGGCAAGTGTCCGTCCAACAATGCCTGTACCCAGTACGGCAAACCTCATGTCAACCCTCCGCAACCTGACCAGCCGCTGATGTGTGGGCTGCCGGCCCACCTTCCGTCGCCGGGATCAGCTTAGCCGCAGCCACGCCTGACGTGAGTCGCCCGGCGGCCGCTCTGGTGCAGTGGCCCGTAGCCACCGTCGACGCCATTGTCCCTGTCGTGTCCCCCGGCACAGCCGACCATCGGGCCACTCAACCGATAGGCAGTGATGGGGCAGAGCAATGCAGGACCACATACCACCGGCACGTTGCCGTATCGATGTCAGCCCTGTTCGGGCGGTGTCCGTCCGACGGCGGACGAGCCTGGCGAGCACCGAGCTCATGGATCAGGGGTGGTCGCCTGTACACGGGCTGCCCGGCCGACCGCGGACGAGGCTGTCGCGTGGGGGCGCTGCACCGGGAACGGCCTCCCCCTTCGCCGCGGCCCAGCTGCGAGGGGGCCTGGCCGGCCTCGCAGCCGGTCTCAGCAGGGGGCGCCGGACGGCGGCCACCGTTCCCCTGCTGGTCGCGCTGCTCTGCTGGTTCGTGGTCCCCGGTTCGGCCGCCGACTTCAGGCTGGATGCCTCCGGCGACCGTTACGGAACCATCAGTCACGGCATTGGCGGCCGGGACAGCTATCCGATCCACATCCCAGGATTCAACAACGAGAATGCAGGCACGCTGCTCATGCATCAGCTGCCTGGTGGAGACGTCGAGGCGTACTGCATCGATCTCCACGGTGTGCGCAATCCCGGAGCCACCTTCACCAGCGGGGAGCGGCGCATCGACCAGATCGCCTACATCCTCAACCATCACTTTCCCGTGGCCCACGAGGCCGGTGCGTTGAGCGATGCCAACCTCGAGGCTGCCGCCGTGCAGCTGGCCGTCTGGACCTTCAGCGATGGGATAAACCTGGCCGGCGTGAGCGCGCCATCGGTGCCGAATTTCGCAGCCGTCACCGCCCGGGCCCGCCAGATCGCCGAGGGGGCGGCGGCCAACTGGGCCGGCTGGTCAGCGCAGCAGTCGGCCCAGCCCCACGTCGCTCTGCGGGCCGGCCTGCCCGCGGTCGCTCCCGGGCAGGCGCCCCTGACGGCCACGGTGACAGGTGGCCCCGGCGGGGGCATTCCCGACGGGACGCCGATCATCTTCACCGTCACCTCCACGACGGGGACGGTGGACGGCCGCCGGACCGAGACCGCGACACTCAGGGGTGGCTCGACCACGGTCCAGATCGGTTCCACGGCTCCCGCGATGGTCACTGTGAAGGCCCAGGTGACGGTCAACGGCCTGGCCTACCTTCAGCTCAACCCCAGCATCCGGCCCAACCAGACCCTCATCCTGGCGTCCCAGCTCCCGGTGTCCGGTGAGGCGTCGGAGAGCGCCACCTTCACCGGAGCCCCCCAACTCACGGTCACCAAGTCTGTTGCCGGCGCCGCCGCCTCGGGGACGCTGGTGGAGGCACGACCGGGAGACACCGTCAGGTACACGATGAGCTACACCAACACCGGCAGCGCCACGGCGACCGCGGCCTCCGTCCGCGACGATCTCGCCCAGGGAGAGCTGGGCCGGCTCAGCCGGGCGACCCTGATTCTCGAGGGCGGCCGGGAGCGAACCATGGACCGCGACAGCCGCGTCGCCGGCTGGAGCCTGGGCGACATCCCGCCCGGTGGTGCCGGCGCCGTCGATGTGATGGCCCGGATACCGTCCTCGCTGATCGATGACGGCCGTGGAGTGCGCTTTTGCAACACCGCCACCATCAGTGCCGCGGGGACTCCGCCGGTCGCCTCCAATTCGGCCTGCGCCCACGTGACCACAACCCCCCATCTGATGACGGTCAAGGTCGTGGATTCGGGTACCGCCACTCCGGGACAGTCTCTCCACTACACCATCACCGTCAGGAACGATGGCACTCGGGATCTCTCCGCCATCACCGTGACCGATACGCTGAAGGGCGGCAACCTCGACCTGCTCAGCAGCATCAGGCCCTCAACCGGTGGCCTCTATGACGAGTCCACCCGCGCGGTGACCTGGCCGGTCGCCGCTCTGGCCGCCGGTGCCGCCACCAGCGTCAGCCTGGACGCCACCGTCCCGGTTCTAAGCCTGTCCAGCGGAGAGACATGCCTGGTCAACACGGCGACGGTGGGAGGCGGCAACTCCGGGGGCACCTATCCCAGCGGTCCTGTGACCACATGCATCCACCCTCCGGCACCCGCCATCCCCACACGGCCGGAAACCGCGCCCGCCGCAAAGTCCCCCAGCCCCGCGCTTCCCGTCGCCGGCTCAGGGCCGGTGGCGGTCGATGCCCCCCGGCAGAGGGCGGGGCCGGCAGCGCAGCTCCCCGTGTCGGCCACCGGTGAACGCCGCCGGCTGCGCTCGGGAATCGTAGGCACCTGCCTGCTGGTCTCCGGCCTGGTTCTGGTGACCGGGCTCCGACGCCGGACCCAGACGGTCATGAAAGGGCGATGAAGGCCCCCGCCGGCTTCATCGCCCGCACAACGGGGTCGTCGATGAGTTCGGGCCGAACCCTGAGACGCAAGTCCTCACCGGAGGGCTCGATCCGCTCACCGTATTCGGCGAGCAGGTAGGCCGAGACTCTCGGATCCAGAGCACCCACCGCCTCGAGATGGGGGATGGGAGCGTGGATACCAAAGGCGGCGCACAGCTCCCCGAAGCGGCGGTTCCAGGCGTTCGCGGGGACCCGGGGCACTGGTTCACCGAGCATCGCCCCCAGCAGGCTGGCGAGGGCGAAGACCCGTGATCGATCTGGCTCGGTGACCTCACGCCAGAGAGCGTGCTCGTGAGCAATACCGTCGAGGACATCCCGAGCGCGATCCACGATGCCGTCCGGCGGGATGGCCATCCAGATACCACCCTCGCACTGCCGTGACCAGAGGCCGTCGGCCACCGCCACAGAGCCCGGGGCGGCCGTGGCACGGAGCATGCCGGCGATCAACCTCGAGCCGGAGCCGACCGGGTGGCCGGGCGCATACCCGGTCTCCTCATCCCAGGCACGGGTCGCCTTGACCACATGGCCGTCACGGAGCAGGGCCAGGGGAAGCGCCAGTCGGCGGATGCCCAGCTCAAAGGTGGCCACCACCGTTCCGTCGTCTCCGGCCGTGGGGGGATACACGGTTCCACCCAGCGCATCGGCGGCGATGCGGGCAAAGCCCAGGCCCCATCCCCGCCGCCACTCGCGACGGCGGGCGGTGTCCACCCGGCCCGCATCTCCGGATCCTCTCCAGCGGACGTCGAAAGCGCTCTCCCTCTGCGCGATGGTCACCGCTGGCACCTGGGCGTGACGCTCCGCGTTGGCGGCCAGCTGGACGAGCACGAGTGCGGCCACCTCGGGCTCGTCGACCGGCCATGCAGGGCCCTCCTCCACGACAACCTCGAGCCCGGTGCGCACCGCAATTCCCGCCTGGGCCATGGCGATGACACCGTGGCTGGTGCCCTGTGACGCGGCCACCCTCCCGGCGATGAGCCGGAGCGAGGCCGCCAGCATGCGTATGCGCGCCGCCGGGAGCGGGGATGCCGCAGCGGCCGCCGCGGCCATGGTCTCGAGTAGCCGCTCGAGGAGCACAACGCATCCACTTCCGGCGGCGTCGGCGCTCAACACCACCAGCCGGTTGCCGTGCACCGGGAAGGAAAGCGCGCCGGGGGCGGCGCCGCGCCACTCCGGGGTGTGGGCGAGCAGGTGGTCATCTCGATCGAACGCGGCCGCTGCCAGCGGTATGTCGGCGAGCTCAGCGATGGTGAGATTCATGGCTCGGCGGTCAGCCGGTACCTTCGATTCCCGTGGCTGACCAGCGAGACGCGGGACCCGTGTCTCGTGAGCCAGTCACCAAAGCGCCGCGCCGCCCGAGTCGACGTGTCCGAATGAAGGGTCACCACCTCCGGGTAGTGCACCACCAGGCGGACCGCCTCCCGGTGATGATGCTCGTCGCGCGACGGCAGGTGGACGACCACGGCACCGTCTCTTACGCAGAGATCCTCCACCGTCTTGTCGAGCATGCGATCCACGCGAGCCAGCAGTGACTCCTCGCCCTCGCGCTTGTCGTGGAGCCATGCCCGGGGGTGGGCGCGGTGTATGTCGCTGCGCACCCGGAAGGAATCGACGTTGGCTGAGTACACGATCGGCAGGCACTCCGGGACCTGACGAGCAAGGATGGAGAGGAAGTCGGTGCTGGAATACGACTGGTCCGGCGCCTTGCTGAGATCCCAGTCCACCACCGCAACCGCGGGCCGGTTGCTGGCCAGGTTGTTCCTCAGCGCACGTATGGCATGGGCCGCGCTCCGGGTGGCAAGCGGGTGAAAATTCCTGCCCGCGAAGTGCCGGCGCAAGCCGTCGAGCTCCTCGACGTCATCCTCGAGGATGAGGACCTCCACGTTGGCCTTCATTCCCGGCGAGTTCCTGCGGTCGCCTCAACCAGCGAGACGGTGCCGGCACGGTCGAGGGCCGGACGGCAGGGAATACGGCGGGAGGTGAGCACTCGAGCGGCAGATCGGAAGGATTTCAGGGGTAGATCGAGTGGATCGGGATGGCTGGAGATGAGGGCCTGCAGCTCCGCAGATCGTGCATAGGCGCCGCCCGGAAGCTCGACACCGAGACCGGCGGCAAGGCGCATCCCCGAGACGCTGCGTCGCAGGGCCGTCTCGGCTGCGGTGGCCAGCGGCGCGAAGGCGGTGAATGCGCGTGCGTGACGCGGCAGACCACGGGGTGGGTCGCCGCGCCAGAGGATCAGGATGGGGTGGCGGCACAGTCGCTGAATGACCGTGGCCGGCAGTGGGCTGACGTCGCCGGCGACCATCCATGGCCAGGGCACGCAGGAGCTCAAACCGTCGAGCGCCTCCTCGGGGCGCACATCCTTGACCAGCGCGAAGGCCGGGTCAAGCCGATCGCGAAGACCGACGGCGAGCTCCCCGTCGCAACTGATCACCAGGATCGTGCGAGCGCTGTCCGGGGTCAGCACACCCAGTCGTGAATCGGTGGACGTCCGTCGCTGAGGGGGCACGGTTCTCCCTGATGGTGTCACGGCCGCCGGACGACGAAGCACGGAACAATTGGCATCGGGCTGGGCGGGATCAGTCCGGTTTCCGACGGTGACACGGGATTCTAGGGAGCAGGGGAGCGAAGTGCAATCGACGCTCACGGGCGCCGGTGGCGCCGCGCACTGTCCCCGAGATGTCCGTGGGCTCCCCATAGAGTTCGGGCATGGGCATTCACGTCAGGGCCGCGCCGATGCTGCCGTCCCGGCAGCGGCGGACCCATCGGGCGCTCCTCAACCTCACGCGCCTGGTGGGCCGCCTGGCGAGGTTGGGACGACACACACAGGACCACGAACGTCTGTACATCGTACCCCTCAGGATTGTGAAGATTATGACCATAACACCCCGTCGCCCCGGGCGTCATACGCGCGATGTGGGGCGGTGCGACCAGGGCGACGCGTGGTGAGCGCGGTCCCATGGCAGGTGTTCCTGGCCCTGACCCCCGGTCCCGACACCCTGGGTGTGGGATCCACCGTGGCCTCGCCCCTGCTCACCGCGGCCGAGTTCCTCATCCCCACCGGCGTGGCCATGTCGGGGGTACACAAGATGATGAGCCACCAGGAGTCGGGTGGTGGCTTCCTGGTCGACATGGTGATCAAGGGTGGCGGTGCCGTCCTGGTCGTGCAGCTCATCAAGACCCTCACCGGGCTGCCGTGACCGCCCCGCATGGATGCTGAACATCCGCAGCGGTGATGTCGCTCTTCATGGAAGGTGGACATGCCGTTGTGGCTTGCCCCTGGGGCTTCGGTGAGCTGTGCGATTTGATCCGGTCGATCTCCGACGTCGTGGGTTCGGTCGGTGAGCTCGTCAGAGATCCCTTTCTATGGCTGGCGCATCGGCTCTTTCCGACCGACTTCCTGGACCTGCTGAGAGGGCAGCTGCAGGCGGCTTCATCGGAGAACACGTACTCCAAGCTGTACAGGGGGACGGTGCCGGCCGGAATCGCCATTGCCGGCATCTGTGCCACCGCCCGCCTGACGCGGTCGATGTACGACGATCGCATGACTGGGCTGGCCGTCGTGCTCGACAACCTCGTGCGCTTCGCCGCGGGCGCGCTGATGCTCGGAGCCCCCACACCCGCAGCCGCGACCGGCGACGGCATGCCCGTCGGCTGGCAGCTGGTGCGACTGGGCAGCAACGCCAGCATCACCGTGGCCGGCAACATCGTCGGGCTCCTCGGTTCCTCCTCCGTCTTCAACGCCGACGTCAGCACCTCGGCTCTGGTGGGCCGCTTCGCCACCCTGCTGGGCCTGTCCTCGATACCGGTGTTCGGCTTCTTCTTCGCCATCATCCTCATCCTGGTCGGCGTCGGGATCCTCTACATGGCGATGATCATGGTGATGCGCAGCATCATGCTGGCGTTCGCCATCGCGGCGGCACCGCTGTGCATCGCCACGGCGGTCTTCGACCATCGCAACAGATTCTTCCAGTGGTGGCTCGAACTGTTCGGCGGCGCCGTGTTGATACCGGTGGTGCTGGCGTTCACCCTGTCCATCACCACCGGGTTCGCGCTGCACTTCGACAACCCGGCAGCGTCCTTCCTTCCCATCACCGGAGTGCTTCTTGGGGGCATGTGGTTCACGGGCAAGGCGGTGCATCAGCTGACCTGGAGGCATTTCAGTCATGGCGGGATAACCGGAGCCCTGACGGCGCTCTCGACCACGGCGATGGCGGCGCCCGGCATCGCCGCCCAGGCGGGATCCCTGCTCGCCGCGGCGGGACATCCGCCCAGGCCCGGAGGCATGCTGGACTCGCTCGCCGGCATATATCGCGGTCGTGGCGGTCCGGCGCCGGGCGCTGGAGAATCGGATCCCGCAATGGCCTCCCTGCCCGGCCGCGCCCACGAGCTGGCCTCGGCCGCTTCAGCGGAGAGCACCCTGGCAGCCGCCGGGGCCGGGGCCGG
>JBHELP010000068.1:0-2783 GCA_046263035.1 Candidatus Dormibacteria bacterium
CCAGCCGGGGCGGGACATCTCGGGAAAGCTGATGTCGGTGGCGAAGATGTCCTGGGCACGGGGACCTCGAGTCTCGTTCCGCGTGTCCGTCTACGCGGCCAGGGCTCGGTTCCCCTCCGACAGCAGAGCGATCCGGCCGCCGGTCTCGACCAGGCCTCGAGCCGATGTGACGGCGTAGTGGGGGCCGACCAGGGAGTTGGAGGCAAGGCTGGTCAGCCTTCGATTGGGCGCTACCGAGCGGCCGCCGTCGGTGGAGTACGTGTAGTAGACGTCGCTGCCGATGTTGTCCGGGTCGTTGCGCCGGTCGTAGAAGAGCAGATCCAGCCGTCCCTCGGGCGAGACCGCCAGCTGGGGCAGATACTCATTGCGCCCATCCCCCCTGCGATCGTCGTTGACGCGGATCGGTGCTGAAAAGCTCCTGCCGCCGTCTGTCGAACGGCGAAGAAACACGTCCCAATCACGGTTCCGCGCATCGTGCCAGGAGACATACACATTGTCGTGGTCCACCGCCATTGCTGCCGGAGGCATGGTGTAGATGAGCATGACGCGCTGCGGTGGGATCACGTCGCCGTCGACGACGACACCGGGGCTGAAATGCGCGCCGCCATCGCGGGACGTGCTCAGCACCAGCGACCAGGGCTGCTCCCAGGGCGGTCCCTCGAGACCCTCGTAATCGCGGACATCGCTGCCGAGGTCGTAGTAGAGGACATGCACCTGGCGATCTGCACCCAGGCCCAGCACCGGAGCCACGACCCGCTGGCGCCCGGGGTCGCTGACCTGCACCGGGCGCGAGAAGGTCTCGCCACGATCGTTCGAGAACGCCGACATGATCGGATTGGGAGGGGGCGCGAAACCTCCGGTTGGCGGCGTCGTCCTGGCCTCCAGCCAGACGAGGTGCATCCGGTCCGTGTCCGGGTCAAGCGCCATTCTGACCATGTAGTGCTCGCGGCCGAGGATCTGGCGGGGCGCGGTGAAGCCGGCGCCACGGTTCGTGGAGGTGGTGAGGAACACGCCGACGGGGCTGTTGCCGGTACCCGCGAGGCCGACGAAGAGATAGTAGAGACGGCTCGACCTGTCGAAGGCCGCCACCGGCGCGTAACACCTCTCCACGCCGGACGGAAGAGCGGGGACCGGGCGTGCGGACAGCCAGCCATGACCGCCGTCATAGGAGACCTGGAGGGCGCAACCGAACTGTGGACCGTCGACGCGATTGGCGAGGGCGACGAACTGCCTGTCGGCGGGATCGGCCACCAGCTGTGGCGAGTTGTTCGCGTTCATGGCCACCATGTCCATGGCCGTGGCGGGAACCTCTCGCCCCTGCCGCGGCGACTCTCCACCGCCGGAATGAGGTCCCAGGCCAAGGGCGAGAGCCAGGCCCCCGGCCACGAGAAGGGAGGCAACCGCCGCGACCCCTCCGTACGCCGGCCGCCCCAGGGTCACGTCTCGCCGCCAGGCGAACCCCCCGCAACATCCGAGTCGACCACATATGGCACCGGCTCGGGAAGCACGGCCTCCATGATCGCCCGTTGAGCGCTGCCCACGTGCGCGTTCATGGCCTCGATCGCCCCCGACCGATCTCCGCTGAGCACGGCATCCACAATTCGCTGGTGCTCCGGGGGTGTGGCCGACCAGTCCTTGGTCTCGATGTCAGACCGCCTGACGGTGAACATCAGGATCAGGCGGTGACTCTCCTCGAGGAGTGACCGAATGGCCTCCACCAGGCGGCGGCTACCCGAAAGCCCGGCAACCGACAGATGGAACTCGTCGTGCGTCCGCATCGTCTGACGGAGCCAGTGGTAATCGTCTGCGGATGGTGTCGGCTCGTCCTCCGGCCGGATGGCAAGCTTGGGTCCAGCCCATCTCTGGCGGAATGCGGCCAGCGCGTCCGGGTCGGCCCGCCGCATCCCCACATCGACGGCCAGCGGTTCCAGGGCCAGCCGCAGTTGGTAGATCTCCTGCACATCGTAGAGGGTGACCCGGGTGACCTCGAAGCCGACCTTGGGGATGGTGTGCACCAGCCCTTCCGCGTTGAGCAGCTTGAGCGCTTCCTGGATCGGCGTTCGGCTCATGGAGGACCCCTCCGCCAGCTGGTAGGTGCTGAGCATGGTTCCTGGCGCCAGCCTGCCTGTGAGGATCTGATCCTTCAGATCCTCATACGCCTGTATCGCACGCGAAGTCTCATGCTGCTTTGACCTTCGCTCGCCGGTCATGTCGTGATCGCTCACCCTCTCCACCCTCTCTACGCACGCCAAGTCTGACAAGGTCTTCCCTCTAGGGTTGTAATGCTTGCCATATCCGGCTAGCATACTTGGTTCGGGGCTTGTATGTGAACCCGCCCTGGGCTTGGTCTCGAAGTGGATATCCATCTCCCCGAACCGTGTCTCGGGCGGTTTCGCAGGGGGACCTGCCCACACCTTGCATCTTAGCGGACGGGTCTGGTATGCTAGACGGGAACGGCCGAGGATGACTCATCACGGTCGATGTTGATCAGTAGTTGCCCTAGGGAAGGAGGCACCCATGTCGGGAACCCATCAGCTGACGTCGTGGCTACGGCGGAACAGGTTCACACCCCTGGCGCCGTTCGGAGTGGGGCTGGCCTTTCTCTCGATGGCTTCCGCGGCCTACGCCTGCGGTGCCATCAGCGGGACCTTCACGGTCACAGGAGACAACGGGGTAGCGGTGACGAGCACGTCCGTGACCGATCCCGCCGATCCGCTCCACTACATGCAGACGATCACACCCGGCGTCGCCGTGTCCTGTGGTGGCGATCAGG
Organism: Candidatus Dormibacteria bacterium; assembly: GCA_046263035.1. Taxonomy (GTDB): domain Bacteria; phylum Chloroflexota; class Dormibacteria; order Aeolococcales; family Aeolococcaceae; genus JBHELP01. The sequence goes on from JBHELP010000068.1 coordinate 2,774, forward strand.
CGAGCACGCT
>JBHELP010000069.1:0-2569 GCA_046263035.1 Candidatus Dormibacteria bacterium
CCACCTCTAACGTCCCTGGTGATCGCTGTTTCATTCCCCAAACCCTTCCCAGCGGATGGGGTTGCTGGGGCAGCGCGGTGGGCGATGGGCTCCGTTGAGGCAAGCTCCTTCCCAGCCAGTGATGACCGTCACCGAGCGTTACGGCCTTCCCTGCCGGTGCGCGACTTCGCTCAGATTCCGCCAAATGTGTCGGCAAGCTGACGCTGTCCATGTCAAGTAGGTGACAGCGGGCCGCTGTGACGGGCACGAAGAATCCCGCCGGTCGGGCCCAACGAAGGGAGCCGATGGAAACCACCGACGGGACAGGCAGCGATGTGATGCGGCGCAAGATCGCGGCGTTTATGCTCCTGGTGGCGAGCGGATCGGAGCGGGACGATGACGGAGACCTTGCAACCCACGCGCGCAGCGGTTGCGCCTGGCGAAGTCGCCGGAGCCTGGCTGGCCAGCTTTGGTGCTGCCCTGGAAGCGGGCGATCTCAGCGCCGTCGAGGGCTTATTCTTGCCGGACGGCTGGTGGCGTGATCTGCTCGCGTTTACGTGGGACCTTCGTACCTTTAGCGGTTCCCGGGCCATCGCCGAGGCGTTCAAGTCGACGCTGGAAGCCGTCTGCCCCTCTCGCTTCAGGCTGACATCGGGCAAGGACGCCGCGGTCGTGGAGCCGGCCCCGGGGATGCGGTGGATCCAAGCTTTTTTCGATTTCGAGACCGCCGTGGGACGCGGAGTCGGTTTCCTGCGGTTGATGCCCGCGGGCACTGAGCCTGATACGCCGTGGAAGGCGTGGACGGTACTCACCACCCTCGACGAACTCAAGGGCTTGGAGGAGCCATCCGGCCCGAGGCGACCCCACGGTGTGGACCACGGTGAGCATCGCGGTCGACGCAGCTGGCTCGAACGGCGCCAGGACGAACAGTCGCTGGCCGGTGGCGACCCAGCCGTGGTTGTGGTTGGCGCCGGCCAGGGCGGCCTAACTATCGCCGCGCGGCTGAAGCAGCTCGGTGTGGACACCCTCGTCGTCGAACGCAATCCTCGAGTAGGCGACAACTGGCGTAACCGGTACCGATACCTAGTACTCCACGACCCGGTTTGGTACGACCACCTGCCCTACCTACCATTTCCTGCGCACTGGCCCGTCTTCACGCCTAAGGACAAGCTGGCGGACTGGTTCGAGTCCTACGCCTCGGCCATGGAGCTCAACGTCTGGGTGGACACGGAATTTCTCGGCGGGCACTACGACGACGGCGCCGGGCGCTGGGTGGTGCGGGTTCAGCGGTCCGACGGGACGGAGCGGACGCTTAATCCCAGCCACGTGGTGCTCGCCACAGGTATGAGCGGCGTGCCCAACATGCCCGAGATTCCCGGCGCCCACGAGTTCGCCGGGGTGTTATGCCATTCCAGCGCCCACACCAGCGGAATGGAGTTCGCCGGTCGGCGGGCCATCGTCGTGGGTTCGGGCAACAGCGGCCACGACATCGCCCAGGACTTTTACGAACACGGTGCCGACGTCACTCTGGTGCAACGGTCGGGCACCTACGTGATGAGCAGCGAAAATGGCATCGCGGTCCTCTTCGCCGGTCTCTATGAGGAGGGCGGTCCGTCGGTGGAGGACGCTGATCTCATGCTGTCGTCGCTCCCATTCCCGCTGGTCGGCCAGCTGCACGTCGGAGCCACAAAGGTACTCGCCGAGATGGACGCCGAGTTGCTTGCTGGCCTGAAGACGGCCGGCTTCAAGCTCGACTTCGGCGAGGACGGTAGCGGCCTTTTCATGAAATACCTCACCCGCGGCGGCGGATATTACATTGATGTCGGCGCTTCGACGCTGATCGCCGAGGGCAAGATCAAGCTCAAGCAGGGCGCCAGCCTCGCGCGTCTGGAGCCCGATGGGGTCGTCTTCACCGACGGCACCACCCTGCCTGCCGATGTCGTGGTGTTGGCCACTGGCTACCAGAACATGCGCGAGAGCGCCCGGGCCCTGCTCGGTGACGATGTAGCCGGCCGCTGCCAGCCGGTGTGGGATCTCGACCACGAGGGCGAGCTGCGGACGATCTGGCGCCGTTCCGGGCACCCCGGCCTGTGGTTCATGGGTGGGAATCTCCAACAGGCCCGCACCTACTCGAAGTTCCTTGCACTCCAAATCAAGGCGATCGAGGAAGGGATAATTCCGCGGGCCTAAGCCTTAACCAGGTGAGCTAAGACGAACCGTCGGTAGCAAACTCGGTGCCGATCCCTGTGGGGTCGGTTGCTGGGGGGTGTCTCGCGCTCACTCGTGATGATGCTCGTCCTTCTGCTCGTCCACCTTTGGCAGATCGGTCGCGGGTCAACAAGCACCATGGTGATCTTGTCGGTCATGGGCTGGATGGTGGTAGCGGTCCAACGCCGGCTGACCACGGTGATGGCAATTGGCTGCGAGCATTCGCGGCTGGCCGCAGCAAACACCGGTCATTCGAATTCTCTCGCCGTAACACCGTACTGGCAGCCAGGTGGTGACGAGTTCGAGTAGACAAATGACCACAGCCCGGCGGCGGCCTTACCGGCATGCGTAACGAGCACTTCGGACCCGAGCTGTCCTCATT
>JBHELP010000070.1:0-3234 GCA_046263035.1 Candidatus Dormibacteria bacterium
CATTATGGGGGGCCGAAAGCGGGCTAAATTGAGTAGCAGGTACTCAATTTTGCCCTCTTATGTCCTTTCCCTTGGCATGTTTATGCACAACTGTTCGTCTGGCGCCCGGGAAGGGATGGGCAGAGGCCGCTGAGGCACGGGTATCTCACACGCCAGCGGGCGCCTCGATCCAGTCGCCGGCAGGGTGATGGCCTCCTCGACAGGAAGTTGAAAGACCAACGTCAATGCTCCTTGAGCTGCTCATTAGCTCCGCAATGGCTTGAAGCCGCCCCTAGCGCTGGCTGCTCCGGCGGCAGGGGTTACGCAGCGTCACCCAGCGCGATCCTCTGATCGTGTTGGCTACGGCAGTCTGCTTGCTACGACCGGGCTATGCTCCAGACTCGGATCGCCCCGGCCCAGCTTCAAGCTCGCCACCGAACCAGGCGAAAGGGCGGCACCGCAGGCCTTGACACCACATTATCGATCCATGGCGTCCCGGTCACCAGAGCGAGAGAGGCGATTTCGGTTACGGCGCAAGAGGGCCACGCCAGCCAACGCTGGCGTGGCCCTGACAGCCGCCGACGACTACATAAGCGGTGGACCGAGCGCACAGGCTGACGGAGCAATAACGCTGTCGCATGCGGCGAACGTTCCCCCGAACATCGGGTTGGGAACACCGGTATCCACGATGCTGTACTTGATCGTTGTCGTCGTGGAACAGAAACCGGAGCCTCCCGCAAGCGTCGTGCCGTCACCAGTGACGGTGATGTCCAAAGCGTTACGGGCATACGTGGCGCCGCAAACAGCCACTTGGCTTCCAGCGCCGTTGATCAGGGTGTATGTAAACCCCGGGATGGCCGAGGCATTGCCGACGCAGCCGCCGTTGTCCGGAAGGGCGTGGAACGGATAGTTGCCATCAGGTGATTCGTCCCAAACCGTGCCCGGCTTGCTCGACACTTGAGCCACCCATCCGGTCGGGTTCGTTAGATTTACTACAGCGTTGTAGTTGCTGTAATGAGCACACGGAGGTGGAGACGTAAAGTCCGGCGGGAGGGGATTCTGGTATGGCACACCCGTCATCGTTTCCGCACCAGTCGGCGACGAGGCTCCGAACCCTCCGAAGGAAGTGGCAGCGGCAGCCGGCACGGCAGCCAGTAGTCCTGCTGCTGCAACCGATCCCAGCGCTCCAAAAGCCCCCGCAACGATGCCAGTCACTTTGCGTTTCATCATCCTGACCGTCCTCCATAATCTTGGAAGCCACCAAGGAGTGGCCAAATCCATTGTCCCATTGGCCCAAAGGCCTGTAAACAGTGTTGAGTACTGAATTAAATCCCTCCCTATTGCCTGCCGCCGTCTTCCATGGATCAACGCTCCTACTCGCCGCGCAGCCTCTGGCCCCGGCCGCGCCGTAGCCTCCCGGCCGTGCCCTGTTTCTGGAGGGCCCGCCTGATGTGGCTCTCCACCGTCCGCTCGGAGAGGGAGAGCAGCTGAGCGATCTCCCGATTGGTGTGGCCCCGCTCGGCGAGCTGGATCACCTCCTCCTCTCGGGGTGAGAGGGCCTCACCGTACGGATGCCGCCCTCGCCCGCTGGGGCTGCCAGTCAACCCCTCGGTTGCCTGAATCACACTGAGCTCCTCTGTCGTGTGGTTTCCCCCGATCACGTCCCTCTCAGAGCGCCGTCACCATCATGTCGCCTTCCTTCGCGCGTGTCTTGAGTAACTGGTACTGAATTTTGCTGCCCGATCCGGCGCCGTCCCCGTTTGATTGAAAGGTTTCGGAGCTGCTCCCCGCCGGCAGCGAGGTGCCCATCAGGGGGCCGTTGCCGGCAAGTCCCCGCTGCGCCGGATGCTGCGCTCGTCGGGGCCCAGGTAGGCGGCGATCAACCGCGGGTCCCTCCGCACCTGCTCGGGCGGCCCCTCGGCGATGATCCGGCCCTCCGCCAGGCAGCAGACCCGGTCGCTGATGGAGAGCAGCAGGGGGATGTCGTGCTCGATGATGAGCAACGAGGCCGCCAGCTCAGCCCTGACCGCGAGTATCAGCGGCCCGAAGGCCTCAACCTCGCGCTGGGCGATTCCCGCGGTCGGCTCGTCGAGGAGCAGGACCCGGGCGCTCAGCCCCATCAGACAGGCCAGCTCGGCGATCCGTCTGGTGCCGGTGGACAGCTCGGCGATGGCCACGTCGGCGTAGGTGCCCAGCCCCAGGAAGGAGACGATCTCGCCGGCCTCGGCTGTCTTGCCGCTCTCGGCACGCCGGGAAGGGGGCAGGGCGAGCATCGACGGAACCAGCTCGCTCCGCTCATGGGCCTCCAGGGCCAGCTCGACACTCTCAATCACCGTCAGGCCGTCGAAGAGGCGGCCCGCCTGGAAGGCTCTGCCCAGGCCGGCTCGAGCCCTCTGATGGGGCGCCAACCGGCTCACGTCTCTGCCCAGGAGCTCGACGGACCCGGTGGATGGCACGGTGCCGCTGATGGCGTTCATCAGCGTGGTCTTGCCCGCTCCGTTGCCGCCGATCAGCCCCACCACCTCCTCCTCACCCACGCCGAGCCCGACGCCGTCGAGGACCTGCCGCCCGTTGAAATGCACACCGATGCCGGCCACGCGCAGCGTCTCCCGCCCCACGCCACCGTGCGTCGACGCCTGGCCATCCACGCCGCCGTGCGCCGCGCCCCGGCCATCCACGCCTCTCCGGTGTAGGCTGCCGGCGGTCGCCGGGGCCGATGTGGTCGCGCCCGACACCCTCCAGTGGCGCTCCAGATACAGCAGGAGCTGGTCACGGGTGTCGTGGAGCACGCCGGTGATCCCCCGGGGCAGGTACATGAGGACGATCAGCATCCCCGCGCTGCTGCTCAGGAGGGTCGCCTCAAAGGCGTTGTTGAAGAGAGCCGGCAGGCCGAGCACGTAGGCGGCTCCGAGGATCGACCCCGCCACCGAGCCGAGCCCCCCGATGACGGTGATGGCCACCGCCCGAACCGACTGGTCGACGGGCACGAGCTCCAGTCCGAAGGTCACATTGAGGCCGCCCAGCAGCCCACCGGCCACGGCGGCGAGGCCACCGGCCACGGCGAAGGCGCTGAGCTTGGCCCTCGTCGGCGAGATGGTGAAGGCGGCGGCGTTGATCTCATTGTCGCGGACGGCGAGCAGGGTCCGGCCCACACCGTTCCGCCGCAGCCGGCCGACGGCGACGGCCGCCACCGTGAGCACAGCCAGGCACAGATAGAAGTACGTGCGCTGGTCGGCGAAATCGAGGGGGCCGAGG
>JBHELP010000071.1:0-4235 GCA_046263035.1 Candidatus Dormibacteria bacterium
TGTTCACCACCGACCTGCCCTTCGGTTCCTCCTTTGCGATCCAGAAGGGGGAGGCATTCCAGACTGAGGACGCTCCGCCGGTGGTCTTCTACGCAACCCAGGACATCGCCATCACGGTGCCCCCGCCGACCGTCCCGGGACAGCATGGAGCGGCCAGCAATGCCATCCCCGTCCAGGACGGCACGCCCGAGGCCAGGGGCAATGTCCCCGCCGGCGCGATCAAGGTCTGGCCGCGCAATCCCTGTAATCCCGACCCCACCAAGCCCCGGCTGTGCTCACCCACCGACCTGCTCCTCACCAATCCCGCGCCCACCGCCGGCGGGGCCGCCGAGAAGAAGCTGGTGATCGCCAGCGACCAGGATGTTCAGGGATTCGGCAGCCAGGTGGAGACCCTCAAGAAATCCCTCACCGACGCTGCCGGACAGTCGATGGTTGCCAAGGCGGGCGGCAAGCAGTTCGCCATCGACGGCGCAGGCAACGGCCGCACCTTCACCACTGATGTGACCCCCCCGCTGCCCAAGGCGGGTGTGCAGTACGCGCCCACGCCGATAACGGTGGCGGTGCACGGAAAGGCCACGGTATTCAGTCTCGATGACGTCCGCCGCGCCCTGGTGGCCGACCTCACCGCCCAGGTGCCCCGCGGGGAGAGCCTGGCCGCCGAGCAGGTGACCATCACCCCCCCCAAGGTGACCCAGGCCGGCGACGACGGCGCCCTGGTGCTCGCCGAGACCGCCACGGCCTTCAGCAAGCCCACGGTCACCCTGGAAGGCCTCAAGAGCACCCTGTCCGGCAAGAGCCCGGAGGACGCACGCCGGCTCATCGAGCGTCGTATCGGCCGCCAGGTGCTCAACATCCAGGTCGAGCAGAAGCCCTTCAGCACCTGGCCGGTGCTGCCCTTCTTCTCGTCGCGCATCGATCTCGTGGAGAACTTCGTGGCCGCCCACCGGGCCGCCTCATGAGGGGGCCCGTGCTGGGCATCGATGCCGGCGCCGTCCGGGTCGGCCTGGCCGCCAGTGATCCCACCAGGCTGATCGCCAGCCCGGTGGCGACGCTGGCCCGGCGCGAGGGTGCGGGGCTCTGGGAGCGTCTCGCCGCAGAGATCGAGGCACGCCGGCCGGAACGCATCATCGTCGGTCTGCCGAGACGGCTTGACGGCAGCAGCGGACGAGCGGCCGCCGCAGCGCGAGAGCTCGCCACCGAGATCGGCAGGCGGACCGGGCTGCCGGTGGAGATGTGGGATGAATGGCTCACCAGCGTGGAGGCGGAAAGGATCCTGATAGGCGGTGGCATGCGGCGTCGCCACCGCCGGGATACCGTCGATGCGGTGGCCGCCTCCCTGATGCTCCAGGCCTGGCTGGACCGGCAGCGGGTGGCACCACACGGCGGCGGGAAACAGCCACGGGCCCACGCTGCGCGGAGGGCGGACGGTCATGCCTGAGCGGAGCCCGGCGGCGCGGCGGGGAGAGCGGGGCCGGGCGGGGATCATCTTTGCCGTTCTCGGTGTGATCGTCATCGCCCTGGTCGGCAGCGGCGTGGGCACCGTCTTCTACGCGCGCGATCAGCTCGAGCCGCCGTCGGAAGCCCACGGGAAGCCCGTGGCACTGGAGGTGCGCAGCGGGGAGGGTCTCGACGACGTCATCGCCGACCTCAGCTCCCAGGGCTTGATACGCAGTCCTTTCTGGTTCGGCCATTACGCCCGGTTCAAGGGCCTCGGGGAGCACCTCAAGATGGGACGGTTCATGCTCGACGAGGGCATGGCGGCGGGGACCATCATCGCGGTGCTCCAGTCCGAGCCCACGCCGACGCGTCGAAACGTGGCGCTTGCCGAGGGCCTCAGCGCTGAGCAGATGGGTCACGTCATCGGCCGGGCCGGGGTGGGGATCACTCAGGAGCAGTACCTCGCCGAGGTCCGCAGCGGTGTGTTTGCCGCGCCCTTCCTCGCCGGCCGCCCAGCGGGATCCTCGCTGGAGGGATTCCTCTTCCCCGACACCTACGACGTTCCCGAGCACTCCACGGCCCACGACGTGGTGCAGATGCAGCTGGACAACTTCAACCGCCGGGCCGTCGTTCCCGGGGAAGTACCCAGCACCGGCGCCTATCCGATCGTGGTGCTGGCCTCGCTGGTCGAGCGCGAGGCGAAGTTCGCTGCGGACCGGCCCCTGGTGGCCGGCGTCATCTCCAACCGGCTGGCCCGCAGGATGAATCTCCAGATCGACGCCGCGGTTCTCTATGGGTTGCACCGGATCGGCCGCGACGGCACAACGGTCGACACCGAGACCGACACCCCGTACAACACCTATCTCCATCCCGGGCTGCCGCCCACGCCAATCGCCAATCCCGGCGCCGAGGCCCTGGCGGCGGCGGCCCATCCGCCCTCGACGCCATACCTCTTCTACGTGTCGGACGGCTGCGGTCACAACCACTACTCGGCAACGGTCGCCGAGCATGACCGCTCGGTGGCGCAATACGTGGGGAAGCCCTGCCTGGAGAGCCCGGCGCCCGAGCCCAGCCCCGGCGGCTGAGGGTGCGGCTGTGGCTCATAGGTGAGGGCATCTCCGGCTCGCCCAGCCCGGCGATGCAGACCGCGGCGATGGCCGCCCGAGGCATTGCCGGCGCCTATGTGCTCCGCCAGGCGCCCGCCGCCCAGCTGCCGGCGCTGATGGGGGAGCTGCGCTCAGGAGCCGCCCGGGGCGCCAACGTCACCATCCCCCACAAGTTCGCCGCGGCGGAAATGTGCGACGCGCTCGAGGGCGACGCCGCCGTGCTCAGGGCCGTCAACACCATCAGCGTGGAGGGAGGACGCCTGATCGGTGACAACACCGACGCCCGGGGATTCGAGCTGGCCCTTCGAGCCGACGGCCTCTGGCCGGGACCGGGCTGCGAGGCGGTGGTGGTCGGAGCCGGGGGTGGGGCTGCCGCCGTGGTGCTGGCCCTCAGCCGGGCGCCGGCAGGACGTATCTCGGTTGCCGCCCGCCGACCGGCGGCGGCGGACGAGATGGTGGAGCGGTTGGGGACTGTGGTCGGCGTGACCGCGGTCGGCTGGGGGGGCGCAGGGATGGCCGCGGCGGTGGCGACTGCCGCCATCGTCATCAACGCCACGCCGGGCGGTCTGCCCGTCCTGCCGTTCAGCGTGGAGCAGCTGGCCCCGGCCGCCACCGTGGCCGATCTCCGCTACCGGCCACGTCCCGTGGACGTCGTCGTCGCGGCACGCGCCGCGGGGCGACGCGCCTGTGACGGGCTGGAGATGCTGCTCCAGCAGGGCATGCTCAGCTTCCGCCGGTGGACCGGCTGCGAGCCACCGTGGCCGGAGGCACGCGCCGCGCTTCGCGACGCCGTCGGGGGATGAGCACAGGCCTGGTTCCGGCTCTTGCCGCCCTCGGTGGGGCCGTGGGCCTGCTGTCGGGGTGGAGCGCGGTGGCCGTCGAGCGGTGGCAGGCCCTCGAGGCCGAGGAGGAGGAGGAGCGCTTGGAGTACGAGCGGGAGGCCGCCGGCGGCGCCGAAGCCAGTGGCTCCGATGCACCTCCGGCCGCGTTGCCGGCAGCGGGATGGCAGGGTGGCCGCTCGGAATGGCATGGCGACCGCTATGGATGGACCTGGCTGGAGCGGGTCCTCTCGCCGCTGATGGGGGCGGCGGCATTCGGCCTCTTCGCCGCCCACGAGGGTGCCGGCCGCGGGCTGGTCATCCACTGCCTGTGGATGGCGGTCTTCGTGCACATCGTCGCCTTCGACCTCAAGCACCGTCTCATCCTCAACGTGATCACCTATCCCACAGTGGGGCTGGCTCTCGTGCTGGCCCCGGTGACCCCGGGCATGACCCCGGTGGCCGCCCTCACCGGGGCCGTGTCCGTGTCCCTCTTCTTCCTGGCCCAGAGCCTGATCTCCCGAGGCCGGATCGGCCTCGGCGACGCCAAGCTCGCCGCGCTGATAGGAGCGGTCACCGGTCTGAGCCCCGACGGCGGCCAGATCCGCGCCCTCTACGCAGTCATGTATGCCGTCTTCCTGGGGGGCGGGGTGGCCATGCTCCTCCTGGCCACCCGGCTGCGCGGCCGCAAGGACCCGATACCGTACGGACCCTTCCTCTGCGCCGGTGCCGCCCTCATCCTCTACCAATCACCGTCGTAGGGCCAGAGACAGGAGGTGCCACATGTCCGCACAGTTGCTCCCCGGCGAGCGGGAGATCTTTCTCACCCGCCAGCACTGGTCCATCGTGGCCCCGGCCGTCGTGGTCACCGCCG
>JBHELP010000072.1:0-4413 GCA_046263035.1 Candidatus Dormibacteria bacterium
GTGTCCGTGGTCTCAGGGGGACTGGCCTGCCTGGTGGGCGCAGCAGCCGTGTCGCTGGCTTTTCCTGAGCTGTGGGACTTCGACTCCGACATGGCGGCCGAGGTCACCGAGTCCCGCCGCGCCGTGGTCACGTGACTTCACGCTAGTCTCCATGACATGGGACGCCAGAGCAATCTGCCGGCACCGTTGCCCCGGTCGATCAGAAGCCGCGTCCGGAATCGCGGTCGGGTGGGCCATAGCCGCCAGTCGGGGAGGCGGGTGGCATGACCCCGCGGGAGCGACGCCCCGAGGTGGTGCTGGTTCGGCACGGGGAGTCGGAGTGGAGCCGGAGCGGTCGCTTTGCGGGACGGGTGGATGTGGCGCTCACGGCCAGGGGACGCCGCGAAATGGAGGCGACGAGGTCATCACTCTCCCCCTGGGCCTTCACCGCTGTTCTCTGCAGCCCCCTGCAACGGGCTCGTGACAGCTGTGAGCTGGCCGGCCTGGGGACGGCAGCCGACGTGCGTCCCGAGCTCATCGAATGGGATTACGGCACCTACGAGGGCCGAACGACCGCCGAGATAGCCGCCGAGAGGAGCGGCTGGTCACTCTGGCATGAGGGCGCTCCCGCCGGGGAGACCGTGGAGTCGGTCAGCACCCGGGTTCGGCCGGTCGTGGAAGAGCTCCGCGAGGCTTCCGGCGACGTGGCCGTCTTCGCCCATCGGGACGTGCTCAGGGTCTTCACGGCCCTCTGGCTGCACCTGCCGCCGGAGGCGGGCCGGCTTTTCGCACTGTCCACGGGGTCACTCAGCGTCCTCGGCCATGAGGGGGACGTGGCCGCGATGATTCGATGGAATGAACAGGTACGCACGGTGGAGGGCGCATTCACCTCGGGGTGAGAATGAGCTGGTGAGCCCTTTCCCGTGACCTTTCAGTGTCTTCCGCGGGGACCCTTCGACCTCGCCACCGAGAATGAGTACTTCGGGGGCTGGCCCCCCCTGCCCGCCGACGACCGGGCCGTCGCCATGGCCTTCCCGGTGGAGGGCTGGGAGCGGTCCGCCGCGGTGATCCTGCGCCAGTTTTCCGATGGTGAGGTCAGTGGAGAGGTCCATGGTGCCGCCGGCCACGCGGAGAGGGCGTGGAATCAGGCCCTTGCCATCCTGTCACTGGACGTCGACGGAACCGGCTTTGCCGAGGTGGGGCGGCGTGATCCCATCATCGGGCGGGCGCAGCAGGCGTTCCGTGCGGTGCGTCCTGTTCTCTTCCACTCGCCGTACGAGGCCGCCGCCGGGCTCATCCTGGGTCATCGGATCTCGATCCGTCAGGCGCGGGCCACGCGGGAGATCATGGCGCAGCTGCTCGGCGACGAGGTGACCGTCGGAGCCCACACCATGCACGCGTTCCCCAAGCCCCAGATCCTTGAGGAGATGACCAGCTTCCCCAGCGTCAGCCAGGAGAAGGTTCAACGCCTCAACGGCATCGGACACGCGGCGAGGCAGGGGATGCTCGACCGGGGCAGGCTTCGGGCCATGCCCGTGGAACAGGCGCTCGCAGAACTGCGCACCCTGGAGGGGGTCGGCCCCTTCACCGCCCAAGGAGTTCTCTTCCGGGGCGCCGGCCTCGTCGACGACATCACCGATGACGAGACAACCGCGGAGGCGGTCCAGCTCGCCTATGGCCTGCATACGCGCCCAACGCACGACGAGGTGCTCGGCATGGCCGAGAACTGGAGGCCTTTCCGCACCTGGTGCCTGGTGCTACTGCATATCTGGCTGCGCCGTCAGACCCGTCAACAGGGGCCCGCGTTGGCGTAGATGGAGCTGGACGGCCCACGACCACCACAGCGCTCATCGTCGACAACGAGCTTGCCGCTGCTGCGGACGAGGATCAGGTCGATACGGGCAAGACCGAAGTTGACATGGGCGATGCCCCCCGTGGGAGTGGGCTCCGTCGTCACCCGCCTCTGCGGGAAGAAGCTCTGGCAGCGACATGGCGGGACATGGATGGCCTGCAGACGGGTCAGCAGGCGCTTGGTGAAGGGGCACTGAGCGTAGGTGTTGCCACCGTTGCTGCAATCGATGTAGAAGACCTGGCCTCCCTCGGTCGAGCGCGGAAAGGTGCGCTCGGCAACGGAGATCATCTCGGCGGCCGTGGCCACCGGCGTGGCGCTCGGACTCGGTGTGGCGGCCTGCGTGGGAGCAGGGCTCGGAGCCGTTGGAGATGGGCTGGGCGTCGGCACCGGAGACGGCGTCGCCGATGGAGAGAGGCGCGCGGTGGAGGTGCTCCCACAGGCGGCGACTACCACCACGATCATGGCCGGCAGCACCCCCGGGAGCGCTTTCCGCAGCCGGCGGAGAGTCCACGACGATCCGTCGCCGGGCGGAGCTGCGGTCACGAGCCCACGGGGGCGAACAGCTCGAGTTGAATGTTGTCGTGGTCGCGGAAGACCAACATCGACCCATATTCCAGATGGGACACGGGCGACTGCTCGACACTCTGCTCGTCGAAATGCTGCCGCCATTCGTCAAGGGCGGCGCGCGAACTCACCGTGAAGGAGATGTGATCCATGCCTGTTCGATGCTCATCAAATGGCTGTCCGCCGCTGTTTGCCCGCGAGCTCAGACCAATCATCAGGCCGGTGCCGGGGTGGATGAGGAGGATGTTCGTGTGCTCGTCGGACCGATGCTCGGTCAGCTTGCCGAGTCCCAGGGCACGCATGTACCAGGCGGCGCTGGAGTCGGCGTTTGTGACGGTCAAGGAAAGGTGGTTGATACCGGTTAGCTCTGGCATGGGGACCTCCTGGAGATGCCGCGCTGAGCCGACAATCTAGCATCGACGGCTTCAGGGGCGGACAGGAGCCTCCACCGGACTGGCCCGCTCCGACACAGCGTAGGCGGCGATCTCGGCGCGGCTGCGCAGCCCCAACTTGGCGAGGATGCTGCTCACGTGATGCTCCGCGGTTCGGGCCGTGATGAAGAGACGGGCGGCGATCTCGGCGTTCGACAGGCCGTCGGCGATCAGGGGCATGACCTCGCGCTCCCGACGGCTCAGCCGATCCAGGGCCACTGTGCTTGCGGCACCGCCGGCGCGCACACTGACGCCCAGCCTGCGGAGCATGGCACAGGCCTCGTCACAGCCATGCCGGGCGCCGAGGCGCTCGAAGATCGCCAGCGCGGCCCGGGCCTCGGCGATGGCAGCGGCAGCCTCGCTCTCACAGAGGGCGCCGGCGAGCTCCAGATGGATCTCCGCGGCAAGAGGCGGCGAGCCGTCCGCCTCCAACGCCGCCAGCGCGGTCCGGAAAGAGGCCACGGGGCTGCCGCCACGGGCGGCGGTGACACGACCGGAGTTCAAGTGGGCGAGCGCGGCAAGCGTGGGCACCCTCGTCTCCATTGCGATCCACTTGAGCCGTGCCGCCGAGGTTGCGGCCATGTCCAGGTCGCCTCTCGCGATCTCGGTCTCGACGTGCAGGGCCAGCAGAGGCGCGGAGCTGAGCAAATCGGTCTCCAACACGAGGAGAGCGCGCTCCACCGTGGCAGCCGCCAGATCGAGCTCGCCGCGCGCCAGCTGAAGGCGGGTCAACGCCGCGGCCACCTCGAGGCGGTCCTCAAACCCCGCCAGCATCTCCTCCGCCTCAGCGAAGCGGTTCTGCCGGAGGCAGAGATCGGCGATGGCACCGCGGCCCGCCGCCTGCTTGGGGAGGGCGTTGGTCGCCGCGATGGCACGGCGGAACTCGGCCTCGGCCTCCGTCCATCTGCCGGCAGCGACGAGCAGGCTCCCATAGGTGAGACGGCAGTGGCTCTGCAGGATCTCTGGTGGGGGCTTGCCGAAGCGGTCGCCCGAATACAGCCGAACCGCATTGATCCACTGTTCTGCTCGGCTGACATCACCCAGACGCTCGCACGCGGTCAGCATGGCGCAACAGGTGATCCCGGCCACCATGTGGTGGCTCGCATCCCCGCCGACTATTGCGGCCATGGCCTCATCGAGCCTCGCCAAGCCCTCGTCCACCCGCCCCTGGCAGACCAACGCAAGTCCCCCATCGCCGAGCGCTCGTGCCTCCAGCGATGGGTCATGGAACTGGCGCGCGATGTCCAGGGCGAGGTCGGCACTGCCCTCCAGGGCGCTGACGTCGCGAACATCGCAGCTGGCCCGGGCCAGCAGAAGGTAGCCACGCTCCACGCAGGGACCGGCGTCGGCGAGCAGGCGCTCGGCCCTGCTCACCCATCCCCGCTGGGCAAGGTCGTGGCCCAACCACTCATGCATGCTGGCGAGGGTGAGGGCGGCTGCCGCGGCCCGGCACTGGTTGCCCGCCTGCAGATAGAGACGGTATGCGGCCTCGCCGTGTCGCCGTGTGGCATCGAGGTCCTCCAGAATGAGGCAGAGGGCGGCCAGCATCTCATGGGCCTGGGCCACCTCCTGCTCGGCGAGCATGGC
>JBHELP010000073.1:0-3304 GCA_046263035.1 Candidatus Dormibacteria bacterium
GTAGAGCATCGCCGTGGCCGGCTGGTTGGCCCGGAGCCGGGCGAAGTACAGGGTCAGGACGTTGACACCCCCGGTGAAAACCACTCCCGACCCCACCACCAGTAGCCAGAAGGGCAGGGCGAAGGACGGGCCGAGCAATTCGTCGCGGCCCGCTCCGCGGCTGAGCAGCAGGGCGGAACCGATGCACACGGCTTGCACCGCGAGGGCGGTGAAGATGAGGTACACCGCCCGGCGCAGAGGCCGGAAGGAGAGATCCGGCGAGATCAGGTACCAGTGGCCGAGAAGCATCCCCGCGGTGGCGCTGCCTGCCAGGAGGGCCGCCGGCAGGAAGACGGCAGAGGCGATGAGCGCGCCACCCAGGGGGGGCCCGAAGGCGATCGCCGACGTGATCAGGACCATGACAGCCACCAGGACTGTGGCCCCTCCGATGACGTGCCGGGCGGGGTCCGTACCGACCAGGCAGAACAGGCTGAAGCCCAGCAGCATGAGCGTAAGCGCCACGCTCCAGTGGATCAGCGAGGCGACGTCGGCCACCGCGACGGGGCCGTGTAGCAGGGCGCCGGTCTCAGGAAGGTTGGCGGCCACCACTAGGTCCACACCCATCACCACGGCACAGATGAGCGCGGTGGTACCGGCAAAGCCCCGACCCACCCGCTCCAGCGCATCGAGAAGATAGGTGACGATGATGGTGCCGGCGGCGAACTCGGCAAGAAGCACCACGGCGACCACCGGGGCCAGCTCGGGCAGCCCCGATGGCGAGCTCATCAGGCGACCGAGGACGCTCTACTCGGTGGGCAGACCGGCCTCGCTCCAGGCGTCGATGCCCCCGCTCACGTTGATCGCGCGCGGCCGCCCCGACCGGCGGAGCAACTCGACCGCCCTGGCGCTCCGCCCACCACGATGGCAGTGGACATAGACGTCACGATCGACCGGGATATCGCCAAGGCGGTCGGGCAGCTCGGCCAGTGGGATGTGCACCGACCCAGGTATGTGCTTCTCCTCATACTCAGCCGGCTCGCGAACATCGATCAGCACGCCGCCCCCATCGCGAAGCGCAATCGCGACGTCCTGGGGTGCCGCCTCGGCGCTCTCATCCATTTGCCGAGGAGTATATCGTCGGCCTCCTCTGCCAGGGCCGGGAGCCACGGTGCCCAGGAGGCTCCTGCTAGTCTGCCCGGCGTGACTGTCCCTGGCCCTCCGGCCGGCGCCCCGCCGCCCGGTGAGCCCCCGCCACAGCCACCGCCACCGCCGCCGCCCGCGCCCCCGCCGGCGCCTCAGCCTCCTCAGGCGACCCCGGGACACCCTGCTCCCTTCGCAGCTGAGCCGCCGGGGCCGCCTGGGCCGCACGCGGAGCCGGACCGGCGACCTCGGGGCGGCCACCGGGCGCGGCTGCTGGTGGCGACGCTGGTGGTTGTGTCCACCGCGGCGGTGGTCCTCGTGCTGGTGCTCCTCGTCAACCGCCAGTCGGGGATGGCGCCGGTCCACACCGGTCCCCTGAAGGTGGAGAACGACGTGGCCGTCAAGGCCTCTCCCCCCAAGGGCAGCTGTGGCACCACATTCACCTTCGTGGCCACGGGAACCGTGAACGGGGTGGGCCGCATGGTCTATCGCTGGGAACAGAGTGACGGCCGAAGCACCCCCGACCTCAGTGTGGACATAGGTCAGACGGTCGGCTCCTATGCCCTCCACCAGTCGTGGCGACTGGAGGGCGCCCAGATGGTGCAGGGGGCGATGACCTTTCGAGTGCTGAAACCGACCCCGCGGGCAGCCAGCGCCGCCATCGTCTACTCGTGCTCCTGAGCAGCGCTCGCCGCGCTGCCCTCAAGCGCCGCAATCCCCTCCCGGAGGGAACCCTCAGCGTCGGCGTCGGCCTGCTCCTGGCGGGTTTCTGCGCCTATGGATTCCTGAGCGTCGCGGCCCGCGCCCTGGGGCGGCAGAACTACGCTCCCCTGGCGACCTTCTGGGGACTTCTCTTCGTCTGCGGGCCTGGATTCTTCTTTCCGCTCGAGCAGGAGGTGGGCCGGGCCCTGGCGGCCCGGCGGGCCCGTCACGAGGGCGGCGGCCCGCTGGTGCGTCGCGCCGCCATCGCCGGGGGAGCTCTCACCGTGTTGCTCATCGTGGCCGCCACGGCGCTCGCCCACCCCCTCACCGACCGCCTCTTCAACGGCAATGGCTTCCTGCTGGCGGCCCTCCTTCTCGGCCTCGCCGCCTACTTCGCCGAGCACCTGGCTCGGGGCATGCTCTCCGGCAACGGTCGCTTCAAGCCGTACAGCCTTCTGCTCGGAATCGAGGGCGTGTTCCGGATACTCCCCTGCGCCATCCTCGCGCTCATCGGAGTCCGCTCCCCGGACCTCTATGGCTTCGTCCTGGTCACCGCCTCCTTCGCCGCCGTGGCGGTCGCCCTTCGTGGTCAACGCGGGCTGGCCGCCCCAGGCCGCCAGGCGCCCTGGACCGAGCTGACCAGCGCCCTCGGTTACCTCCTCATCGCCTCCGTGCTCACCCAGCTCTTTCTCAACGTCGGGCCCATCGCGGTCCAGCTGCTGGCCACCCCACAGGAGAGGGCCTCCGGGGCGGCCGGCCTTTTCCTGAACGGGCTGGTCATCGCCCGCGTGCCTCTCTACCTCTTCCAGGCCGTGCAGGCATCACTGCTGCCCAAGCTGGCCGGCCTGGCCAGCCAGGACCGTCATCACGACTTCCGGCACACGCTGAGCCGGATCGTCGGCTTCGTCACCGGACTGGGGGGCCTGGCCACCGCCGGCGCAGCCGTGCTCGGCCCCTTCGCGGTGCGCCTCCTCTTCGGCCCCGGGTACGACCTCGGGCATGCCGACATGGCCTATCTGGCCGGCGCCAGCGGCTGTCTGATGATCGCCCTGTGCTTGACCCAGGCGCTGATCTCTCTCCACGGGTATGCGCGGGCGGCGGTGGGATGGACCGCCGGCTGCGCCGGATTCGTCGTGTTCACCGCCATCGGGACAGAGCTCTTCGCCCGTGTCGAACACGGCCTGCTGGGCGGCTCGGTGGTGGGGATAGTGGTGATGGCGGTGCTGCTGATCCCGCTGCTCCGTGATCGCGTCACCCCCGGCTCTCCGGTCATCCCCCAAGCCCCGAACCCGGCGGGCCCCGCCGAGGTGCGAACGCCGGGCTGACCGACGGAGCCCGCCGGCGCGGACGATCTAGACGGTGGCTCCCGCCGCGTCGGTGGCGGCGAGCAGTTCCTCGCCCAAATCCTCAGGGGCCACAAATGCCAGCCGGACCTGATCGAGACCGTCGACCATCCTCTGGGCGACGCGCTGGACGTCGGCGG
>JBHELP010000074.1:0-3444 GCA_046263035.1 Candidatus Dormibacteria bacterium
GTCCAGCACGGTGTAGTGGGTGTTGAACTCGTTGCGGCGCCGGAGGAGGGTGAACTTGCCACCCGGCATCAGGACTGGTCCCTGGCGAGACGGGTCCGGATGGCGGCAAGAGCCTCTCGGCGCCTGGCCGGGTCACCAACCCCCCCCCGAGCGAAGCCGGGACGGCCGCCCCCGGCGGCACCCGTCTGCTGCGACCCGGCGCGCACGAGATCGCCGGCGGAGAGGCCGGCGGCGAGGGCGGAGCCGCCAACCTTGACGGCCATGGAGCGGCCGCCGAGGACCACGGCGACGCCGTCGGCACCCAGCCGCTCGGCAAAGATCCGGTCGGTGACCTCGGTGACGTCGAGACCCGCGGCCTCCCCCTCGAGGATGAGATGGGCCAGCCGGAACCCGCCCACCGCCTCCACCAGCGCTGCAGCCACCGGTGAGGCGTCGCCACTGCGTCTGGCATGCTCGAGCTCCCGACTCAGCCGCCGCTGCTGGCTGATCAGCGTCTCCACCCGTGCCGGCACCTCGTCGGGGCGGGCTCGCAGGGCTCGGGCGGCCTGGCGAAGGGCCGCCCCGGTGGTCCGCCAGCGCTGCTCGGCGGCCTCACCCGCCACCATCTCGATGCGCCTGAGGCCCCGTCCAATGCTGGTCTCGGAGACCACCATGGCAGCGCCGATGTCACCGCTGCGATGGACATGGGTGCCGCCGCAGAGCTCACGAGCCCAGCCACCGAAGTCGACCACGCGAACAGTGTCGCCGTACTTCTCGCCGAAGAGCGCCACCGCACCACTGGCGCGGGCCTCGGCGATGGGAAGCAGCTCGATCTCCCGGCCGATGTTGCCGCGTATGGCCTCATTGACGCGATGCTCCACCTCGCGCAGCTCTTCCTCGGTGAGGCCCCGATCGAAGGAGAAGTCGAAGGTGGTGTGGTCCGGACCCACGAAGGAGCCGTGCTGGACGGCATGCTCGCCTAGGACGTCACGGAGCGTGCGGTGGAGCAGATGGGTGGCGCTGTGGTGCCGGGCGATGCGCTTGCGCCGCTCCTCGTCGACGGTGGCCACGACCTCCATGCCGGCGATCAGGCGGCCCTGTTCAACCCGCACGCGATGGGAGCGTGCCTTCCCGGGCGGCACATGTACGGTGTCGAGCACGGCGGCCCGGCCGCCATCCCAGCTCAGCGTGCCGGTGTCGCCGATCTGGCCGCCGGCCTCGGCGTAGAACGGGCTGGGGTCGAGCAGCACCATCCCCTCCCCGGCGGCCTGCAGGCTGTCATCGCCCTCGTCCGGCACCCCCTGAGCCATTGATCCCTCGGCATCGGTCTTCGCCGGACCCGGGGCGCAGGCGCGCGAGGGGTCGCCCTCCGCCGGGGGCCCCTGCGAAGCGGAGACATGGACGACGGTGGACCGGGTCTGCAGCGTGTCGTAGCCGACGAAGGAGGTCTCCGGGAGCGCGGCATCCACGGTGAAGAGGGCCGCCGGCGCCGCCGGCCGGCTGCGGCGGCGCTGCGCGTTCATCGCCGCCTCGAAGCCGGCGAGGTCGACGACGGCGCCACGCTCCGAGGCCATCTCGGTCGTCAGCTCGATGGGGAATCCAAAGGTGTCGTGAAGCAGGAAGGCGTCATCCCCTGAGATGCCATGCGAGCCGCCGGCCAGGAGTTGCTCGAGACGCCGGGCGCCAGCCTCCAGGGTGGCGGCGAAGGCCTCCTCCTCCACCCGAAGCGTCCGGGTGATGCGCTCGCGAGCCTCGGCGAGCTCGGGGTACGCGGGTCCCATCGTCGCGATGACATCGTCGATCCCGCCGGCCAGGCCGTCCCGGAGGCCCAGGCGCCGACCGTGGATGCCGGCCCGGCGCACCAGCCAGCGGACCACATAGCCCCGCTTGTCGGGCCCGGGCTGAACGCCGTCGCCGAGCAGGAAGGCGGCGGCTCGGAGGTGGTCGGCGCAGATCCGCAGCGACACCGTCCGCTCAAGGCCGGGCGGGCCATCCTCCGAACGTGCCTCGATACCGGCCACCAGCGGAGCGAAGAGATCGGTCTCAAAGATGCTGGGCGCGTCCTGGAGGACGGCGGTGATGCGCTCCATGCCCATGCCCGTGTCGATGGACGGCCGCGGCAGCGGGTTGAGCCGTTCAGCGGAGTCGCGATCGAACTCCATGAAGACGAGGTTCCAGATCTCCACCCACCGGTCGCCGTCGCAGCCGGGCCGGCAGTCCTGTCGCCGGCAGGAGCAGTCCACCTGGCGGTCCCAGTGGATCTCGCTGTCGTAACCGCAGGGACCGGGTACGGCCCCGCCCCCCGGCCAGAAGTTCTCCTCGAGCCCACCGACGCGATCGGGCGGCACCCCGATGGTGTCGGTCCACAGGCGGCGCGCGACTGCGTCCTCCGGGTGCACGGTCGGCCACAGGCGCTCGGCTGGAAGGCCGTACTCCCTCGTCAGAAGCTCCCAGGCGAGGGGAATGGCGGTCTCCTTGAAATAGTCGCCAAAGGAGAAGTTGCCGAGCATCTCGAAGAAGGTGTCGTGACGGGGCGTCCGGCCCACCTCCTCGATGTCGACCGTGCGAAAGCACTTCTGACAACTGGTCGCCCGGGGCGTCGGAGGTGTCCGGATACCCAGGAAATAGGGCTTGAGCGGGACCATTCCGGCCACGTTGAAGAGAATCGACGGATCGTCGTGGGGTATGAGTGAGGCGCTCGGCAGGCGGTGATGCCCCCGGGCCTCGAAAAAGTGGAGAAAACGCTCCCGGATTTCTGGGCTTCGCACGGCCTATTGGTGAGGGAGGCCCGCCGACGACGCCGGCGCCGGCCGTAGGCGGGTGGTCGCACCGATTGTATTTGATGTAGGCCGAATGCGCCCCTCAGGGGACCGCCAGCTCGCTCAGGTCGCCACGCAGCCGCTCCTGGGCGGCACGCTGGAGGCGCGAGACGTGCATCTGAGAGATGCCCAGCCGTTTGGCCACCTCGCTCTGGGGCAGCTGGTCGACGAAGCGCAGCGCCATGATCTCCCGCTCGCGGGGGGTCAGGTGCGCCATCGCCTGCTCCAGCAGCTGCTTCATCTCCACCCTCTCCAGCCCCACATCCTCGCGACCCAGCCGGTCACCCAGCGAGGCGCTTTCATCGCCCGAGGTGGACGACGGTGCCTGCAGCGACATGGCATGCTGGGCGGGCGACACCTCCAGGGCGGCGAGTACCTCGTCGGGCTCGAGGCCGATCCTCTCCCCGATCTCGGCGATGGAGGGTGCCCGGCCGAGCACGTTCTGCAGCTGCTCCTGGGCACCCCGGACCCGGATGTAGTTCTCCTGCAGCCGCCGGGGCACGCGCACGGCCCAGGACCGGTCGCGGAAGTAGCGGAGGATCTCGCCGCCGATGGTGGGCGTGGCGAAGGTGCTGAACTCGTTGCCCATCGAGGGGTCGAAGCGCTCGATGGCGTGGATGAGACCGAGAAAGCCGACCTGCTCTAT
>JBHELP010000075.1:0-3535 GCA_046263035.1 Candidatus Dormibacteria bacterium
CGTGCGCGCGACGTAACCGTCCAGGCCGTCCGTGGCCGCGGCCAGCGCGAACACGGCGGCCGCGACGGCCGAGCCGCCCGAGGTCTCGGTGGTCAGCGCCACCACCAGCACCGGCACCAGCAGGATGCGGGCCAGGGTCAGGCTGTTGGGCAGGTTCAGCGGGAACATTCCCGCCGCTCAGGCTACCCGGCTACCTGTGCCCTTACGCGCAAGCAGCTCCAGCCCCACGGTGCTCCCGAGCGGCCCGAACGGGGACACGGTGGCCGCCAGCAGGGGCCAGGGAAAGACCCCCCGGCGACAGCCGATCGCCACCAGGATGCACAGCAGGATCCAGCCGAATCCATGCGTCCAGCCCAGCACGAGCTCCGCCTGGTCGGACGCCCCGGTGACCGCCACCACAATCAGGGCGATCAGCACGCATGCCTCGACCGCCGAGTACAGGCGGATGGCGGTGAAGTAGGACAGTGCTACCGCTGGATGAAGCGGAAGCTGAAGCTCTGCTTGCCGTTCTTGCAGCGGGCGCGGTCGGGCGAGGGAACCAGCAGGCAGCTGGAGTGGATCGGATCGCCGTGCCGGTACCAGTTGCCCAGCTCCTTGCGCAGCGCC
Organism: Candidatus Dormibacteria bacterium; assembly: GCA_046263035.1. Lineage (GTDB taxonomy): Bacteria > Chloroflexota > Dormibacteria > Aeolococcales > Aeolococcaceae > JBHELP01. Next base: position 607 of record JBHELP010000075.1, read on the forward strand.
AGGCACGGGACGTTGCGGCTGCGGATGGCGAACACCTGCGCCCGGGGGCTCAGGGAGCCGCAGCTGGCTTTGTACCAGCGCCCCGAAAACGCCAGCAGGTCCCGGAAGACCTGGCCACTGCTGGTGGTCACGTTCCTGCGGAAGACGGCCACGGAGGCCCGGTACTTGAAACGGCCGCGCTGGCGGAAGGTGACGCCACAGTGGAACTTGGTGTCGTTGACCCGCTGGCAGCTCGTGATGTGGCGCCGGCTGACACTCGAGAAGTTGCGCCTGGGCCAGCGCAAGGTGGCGAAACGCGCCTCATGGATCGACAGCCTTGGGCTTTCGGCGTCGTCGAACTTGTCGACGCAGTTGGTGTCGGCCAGGTCGACCTGGCCGTCGTGATCGTTGTCGATCCCGTCTGAGCACGCGGTGGGCCGCGCGGCGCTCGTGGATGCCGCCACCAGGGCCGCAGCCAGCACGAAAAGGACGATCAGGGCCTTTCGCATCCGCGGCAGGGTAGCGGCAGATGCTGGCGGAGGCGCTCTCACCCGCCACTCATCCACGCCCTGGCAAGCTGCGCCCCGATGCCACTGAGAGGAGCCAGGATGAGCAAGACGGGATTCGCCGCGGTGATCGCAGCATTGACGCTGCCGCTGGGCGTGGCGGCGTGTGGGTCGAGCGGCAACTCGTCCCCGTCCACGCCCCCGCGCCCGGCCGCGAACGCATACATCGAGCGGGCCAACTTCGTCCGCACCGTGGACAACCCCTGGTTCCCACTCAAGCCGGGCACCACCCTGCGCTATCGCGGGATCAAGGACGCCGCGCCCACGGTGGACGTGGTCACAGTGACCCACAGGACACGGGACATCCTCGGGGTGCCGGCCACGGTGGTGCACGACAGCCTGTACGACGACAAGGGCCACGTGATCGAGGAGACCTTCGACTGGTACGCCCAGGACAAGCGCGGCAACGTCTGGTACCTGGGTGAGGACACCAAGGAGCTCGACGCGAAGGGCAACGTGAAGTCCCGCGAGGGCTCCTGGCAGACCGGCAAGGACGGCGCCATCGCCGGGATCTTCATGCCCGCCAACCCGCGCGTCGGCCAGAGCTTCCGGCAGGAGTACTACAAGGGCCAGGCCGAGGACCACTTCAAGATCCTCAGCCTGGGCGCCGGCCGAATGAGGACGGAGGAGACCACGCCGCTCGAGCCGGACGTGGTGGACAACAAGTACTACGTGCGCGGGATCGGGACCGTGCGCGAGGTGGCCGTCAAGGGGCCCAAGGAGACCAACGTGCTGGTGTCGGTCAAGAAGGGGTAGCCATCGCGGCCCCGGCCGGTCAAGCTTGGGCCTGTGCGAAGGACGTCATGGCTGCTGGTGCCGCTCGTACTCGCTCTGGCGATCGCGGGCGGCATCTACGCCTTCGGGACCAGCCACACACCCGACTACTCCATCTCCCTCTTCGGGCGCACCGCCGCGGCCACGCTCCCCCTGAAGTCGTGGCTGGCGAGCGTGATCCTCGGTCTCGCGCTGTGGCAGCTGGTGCTGGCGCTGTGGATGTACGGCAAGCTGCCCGGCACGGGTGAGGCGCCGCGACGGTTGCCGCTGGTGCACCGGTTGTCGGGACTCGCGCTGGTGGCGGTCAGCGTTCCCGTGGCCTACCACTGCATGTTCGCGTACGGCGTGCAGAGGTTCGACGGCCGCGTCGCGGTCCACTCCATCGCCGGGTGCTTCCTGTACGGGGCAGTCGTGGCAAAGGTGGCCATCGTGCGTACCAAGCGGCTGCCGGGCTGGGCACTGCCGATCGCCGGCGGAACGCTCGTCGTAGTGGTCGGACTGCTCTGGTACACGTCGGCCCTGTGGCACTACAACGGGGCCAACCTGCCCGTCTGAGCGCAAGCCGCCCGTCGGACTCGAACCGACGACCCCCACTTTACGAGAGTGGTGCTCTACCAACTGAGCTAGGGCGGCGGGCGGATCGAGTGTAGCCCTGGGGTTGCTACTCGACCTCCAAGCGCTCGTAGGACAGCGTCAGCTCCTCCATCGCCACATCGTTGCCCTTGCCGTTGAGTGGGCCGCTTACGTATTTGACCGGGCGGGCGCGGTGCAGGATCCAGGTCTGCACCACCGCGCTGTGGTCCTCGTTCTGCAGTTGGATCCGCACCGTGCGAAGCGCGTTCTGATCGCCGTTTCGCACCTGGTCGATCCACTGGTAGAGGTTCAGCGCGCCAATCACGCCGCGCTTCAGCGTCACGTCGTCCACCCGGTTGAGACCGGTGATCTTGATAGCCGTGTTCTCCTTGGAGTTGCCGTTGCGGTACTCGGCCACCTGGACCTCGGTACCGATGCGGCTGCACTCCTGGAAGCCGGCCTGCGGGCCCTCGGTGTCCCCTGTCCCGAGGTCGACCAGGAAGTTGAACTGCGTATAGGGACGGTCGCGCTGCACGCTCATCGGGTCGCCTCCTCGGGATCGTCGAGCCACACCAGCCGGGCATACGACAGCTCCAGCTCCTCGAAGGCGATGCCGCTGCACAAGGCATCGAACCGGGGTCCGGACCACCTGCTGGGCCATGCCTCCTCGAGGAGCCAAGAGTTCACCACGCGCTCGCCCGCCTGGTCGTATTGCTGAATCGCCACTGGGCGAGGGTCACCGTCCTCGCGCCAGCGGTAGAGCTCCTTGGACTCAGTCAGAGCCCGCTTCAAGGTCACCCGGGGCGGCTCGTCCTCCGCCCCAGCGGCATCCGACGTCAGCCGGCTGATCTCACAGACGCCGACCTCGGCGCCGTCGATCAGCACGCGGAAGTTGCCGTTGCCGAGCACCCGCTCGGCCGCAGTGCCTTCTGATGCCGTGATGCCGGGAATTTCGCGACCGTGGCGGCAATGCCTTCCGGACGCGGGGCGAGTCTGCGTCGGGGCCCGCTCAGGCAGATATGGACGTCGTCGTGGCG
>JBHELP010000076.1:0-7092 GCA_046263035.1 Candidatus Dormibacteria bacterium
ACACGGTTAGAATCCCCCGGAAGGATCCTCCGGCGTCGAGCAGGGCGACGTGCTCGCCGTCGCTGGTGGCCTCCGCGTCCTCCTTGGAGACACCCAGCGTGATCGGCAGCGTCCACGGTGTGCCATCGGCGAGGGCCGCGGTGGTCACAACGCTCTGATAGTCCTCGCGGCCCATGAACCCCGTCAGAGGCGAGTAGGCCCCGTTGCCGATCAGGGCCAGGTCGGCCACCTCATGGTCGGCCAGGCGGATCGATCTCAGGCCGTGCGCGCGAGCGGCCAGGCCGCCGTCCTCACCGGCCTGGACGCGGCGATTGACGAGCGTTCCGCCCAGAGGACTGATCAATCCGGTCACGTGCCATTCACCCCCAGTGGGAATCGTAGTCGAGAAGACCATGAACCTGACATTGTTGATCCACTTACTCAACTTAGACCCCGTAGGATGGCATATCCTCGGCGGGACGTGCAACACCCGGCGCGGGTGAGAGGGCGGTGGTTTAGTGTCCACCAATGCGCGCCGTCATCACCACTCCGGCCACCGTGGCCAACCTCGGCCCGGGGTTCGACATCCTGGCCCTGGCCCTGGAGCTGGAGAACGAGGTGGTCGCCGAGGTGGTCCCTGGCGCCGCGCTCACCATCGATCCCGGACCGGATGCCCAGGAGGAGCTCCGGGACCCCCGGCGGAACCTCGTGGCCCGTGCCTATGCACTCGGCTGCCAGAGGCTGGGGGCGGACGCCGACGGCGTACGGCTCCGCTGCGTCAATCGCATTCCTTTTGCTCGGGGCATGGGGTCGAGCGCCGCGGCCACTCTCGGTGGCGTGCTCGCGGCCCACGCCGTCCACTCCGAGATGTGGGAGGCGAACGACGTGCTCGCCTGCGTGGCCGCCATCGAGGGCCACGCTGACAACGCAGCGGCCGCCCTGCTCGGCGGCCTCGCGATCTGTGCCCCAGGCCTCGCCGCGGTGCGCATGGACGTACCCGGTGAGCTGACCGCGGTGGTGTTCGCGCCCCACGCGGAGTTGCCCACCGAGCAGTCTCGGCAAGTGGTGCCCCGGTCCTTCTCCCGCGAGGACGCCGTCTTCAATGCCGCCCGCTGCGCCCTCTGGGTGCGCGCCCTGGCACTGCGGGACTACACCCTTCTCGGGGAGGCCATGGACGATCGCTGGCACCAACCGGCCCGCGCGGCCCTGCTGCCGGGTCTGCCGGTGCTCATCGCCGCCGCCCGGTCGGCGGGGGCGCGGGGAGCGGCCCTGGCCGGCGCGGGACCATCGGTCATCGCTCTCACCGACGGCCCCGCCGAGGCGATCGCCGACGCTCTGACATCCACCGGGCGCGAGCATGGGATTGCGGGCACCATCCGCGTGTCGAAGATCCGCAATAGCGGAGCGGGGGTTCACAGGTCGGGATGAGAGGTCATCGAGTGGCGGTGGGCTGGTTCCACCACCATGCCCGTCCCTGTGCCCTCGCCCGTCCCTGTGCCCTCGGGGCGCCGCCACAGTGACCCGGGTCGTCCAGAAGTACGGGGGCACCAGCGTCGCCAGCGCGACGAAGCTGCAACAGGTGGCGGCGCGCATCCGGCAGGCTCTTCGCCAGGAGCACGACGGTGTCGTGGTGGTGGTGAGTGCCATGGGTGACACCACCGAGCGCCTGATGCGCCTCGCCCACAGTGTCAACGGCGACCCACCATCCCGGGAGGTCGACATGCTGCTCAGCACCGGTGAGACGGTGACGGCCCCGCTTCTGGCGATGGCCCTGGTCGCGGGGGGAACTCCCGCCATATCGCTCACCGGACACCAGGCCGGGATCCGGACCAGCACCTCCCACCGAAGGGCTCGGATCATCGACATCGTGCCCGAACGGGTCATCGACGCTCTCACACGCGGAATCGTTCCCGTGGTGGCCGGCTTCCAGGGTGTCACCGCCGAGCTCGACGTCACCACGCTTGGCCGCGGTGGCTCGGATACCACGGCGGTGGCCCTGGCCGTCGCGGTGGGGGCCGACCATTGCGAGATCTACACCGATGTCCGGGGCGTCTTCACCGCCGACCCCCGGGTGGTACCCGAGGCGCGGCCCATCCCAGAGATCGCCTATGCAGAGATGCTCGAGTTCGCCGCCGTCGGAGCACGGGTCATGCACCCTCGAGCCGTGGAGATCGCCGAGGCCTACAGCATGCCCATCCAGGTGCGCTCCGCCCACGACGGCGGGAGGGGAACGGTCATCTGCCAGCATCCCAGCATGGAAGCCAGGCAGAGGGTCCGCGGGATCGCCCACGAGACCGATGTGGCCAAGATCACCGTACTCCGTGTCCCCGATCGCCGCGGCATCGCCGCCGCCATCTTCAACCCTCTCGGGGAGAGGCACATCAATGCCGACATCATCGTTCAAAACGTCAGCCACGACGGCATGACCGATGTCTCCTTCACCGTCGCGGAGACGGACCTGGTGGAGGCCCGGCGTGTTCTCGACGACGTCGTCAGAGAAATCGGAGCCGACGGCTACGACGCCTCCGCCGACATCGCCAAGGTCTCCGTGGTCGGCACGGGCATGCGCCACACGGAGCTCGTCGGCCAGATGTTCAGCACCTTCGCCGATGCGGGGATCAACATCCAGATGATCAGCACCAGCGAGATCCTGGTCACCTGCATCATCGAGCGGGACCGCGTGCGCGACGCGGTCCGTGCCCTGCACCGTGCCTTCGAGCTGGACCGGATCTAGTGGATCCGGTGGGTTGCCGCCGGGACGGTCCTCGTGACCGGGGGAGGACGCCATGGGGCTGAGCGTGGCCATCGCGGGACTGCCCAACGCGGGAAAGTCGACCCTCTTCAACGCCCTCACCCGGGCCGGCGCGGCGGTGGGCAACTATCCCTTCACCACCATCGAGCCCAACACGGGAATCGTCCCCGTACCTGATCCGCGACTCGACGGGCTCGCCAGGATGTTCAGGCCCCCAAGGGTCATCGCGACGACGGTGACCTTCACCGACATCGCGGGGCTGGTGCGGGGGGCCAGCCGGGGCGAGGGTCTGGGCAACAAGTTTCTCGGTCACATCCGCGACTGCGACGCCATCGCACAAGTTGTGCGCTCCTTTGCGGATCCGGATGTGTCGCACGTGGAGGGCGGGGTGGATCCAGTGCACGACATGGGCGTGGTGGAGCTCGAGCTCCAGCTGGCTGATCTCGACACCGTCAGCCGCCGTCTCGAGCGCCTGCAGAAGGCGGCGCGTGTGCAGAAGCAGAAGGAGCTCGGCGCCATGGCCACCCTCGAGCGGGTGGGCGCGCACCTGGACTCCGGCCGGCCCGTCCGGGTCATGTCGCTGAGCCCGGAGGAGCACACGGCTCTCCAGGACCTCTGTCTGCTCACCGCCAAGCCGCTGCTGGTGGTCGTCAACGTCGACGAGTCCAGCGCACGTGAGCAGGCGATACCCCTGGAGGTCGTCGAGGCTGCCCGCCGCAGCGGCGGCCAGGCCGTCGCCATATCGGCACGAATCGAGTCCGAGCTCGCCGAGTTGGAGCCTGACGACCAACCGGCATTCCTCGCCGACATGGGTTTGAGCGAGCCCGGGCTTGATCGTCTGGCCCGGTCGGCCCATGAGCTTCTGAACCTGCTCACCTTCTTCACCGCCGGCGACAGCGAGGTGCGAGCCTGGACCGTACGTCGGGGCGACACCGCCATCGCCGCGGCGGGGACCATCCACACGGACTTCGCCAGGGGCTTCATCCGTGCCGAGGTGGTGGCCGCCGACACCCTGCTGGGGGCCGGGTCCTACGCGGCGGTGCGTGACCAGGGAAAGCTCCGCCTCGAGGGCCGGGATTACGTCGTGCGCGACGGCGACGTGATGCACTTCCGGTTCAACGTCTGAGCGGGGCGGAACGTGGCGCCGCCCCCGCCCTGGAGTTGATCGTCGACCCTCCCGGGACAGGCGAGGAGAACATGCGACGCGACCTCGAGCTCCTCGATCGGGTGGCCGAGGGCCGATCTGCGGGGGCGGTGCGGCTCTACGGGTTCTGTCCACCATGCCTCAGCCTGGGCCGGCTGCAGAGCCGGGACGACGTGGATTGGCAGGCCTGCATCCGCGACGGCGTGGATGTGGTCAAACGCCCCACCGGCGGGAGGGCGGTCCTGCACGACGAGGAGGTCACCTATTCGGTGACATGCCGGACCGATGACGCGGTCTTCGGGGGGACCGTTCTGGAGTCCTGTCGGCGAATCCACGGCGTGCTGGCAGCCGGGCTGATGATGATGGGCATCGAGACCCTTCTGCATGTCCCCGCCGGCGACGGCCGCCTGACCGCAACGGAGTCCGCGGCCACAGCGGATTGCTTTGCCCGTCTCTCCGCCCACGAGTTGATGGACATCCGTGGCCGTAAGCTCGTGGGCAGTGCCCAGGCCCGACGCGCACGGGCGCTTCTGCAACATGGCAGCGTACCCCTCCACCGGCCTGCGACGGCGGAGTACCTACGGGGTGGGGCCGGCCCCGGGCGAGCATCATCCATCCGGGACCTCGTGCGAGCGCCCGTCCATCGTGATGATGTCGTGGTGGCCCTGGCGCAGGCGTTCAGCGGCCACCTGGGGTGACCGCTGAACGCCCGCGACCCGGCCGCCGAGCAGAGGAGCCGCGGGTCCCCCCTGTGCGTGCCGACACCTGAAGGCCCAGGCGCTGGACGGGCAGTGGCGCAAGGCCGGCAAACGCCCGCCGGCGTGCGCCCACGGGCAGCGTGACACCGGGCCTTCGCCAACGTGGGTGAGCAGCAGGACGCCGGATGGCGACGGCGGCGACCACGTCGGGCTGACGGAAGGAGGTCCCGGCGCCTGCTGCTCGTGGGCCAGTGGAAGGGATCCATATGTTGTGGCCCGGCGTGACGGTACCACATCATAGGGTACCCGTGTCAAGCGGAACGGGCCCATCGGCTAAGCTGTCGCCGAGTGGCCAAGAAGACCAAGCACAAGAAGAAGACCGCACCCCAGCGCCGGTCGGCGCCCCCGCAGCGGAATGCCGGCGCCCCCACGCAGTCCCCCGCGCCCCCGGTGGCTCAGGCTGCGCAGGGTGCGGCGTCGGCGGCTGTGCCGACGGCACCCACGGTGCGACGCGGGGTCCAGCGGGTTGACCCGGCCGCCCGCCGACGCGAGGCGGCTCCGCGCGGCAAGGGGGCGGATGCCGGGTTCACACCGCTGGACCCGGAGGACGCCGCGATCCCCTTCGATCGGGTGCCCTACGTGCCCGCCGACCTGCGCCGAGTCACTCTCATGGCGGGGATCATGGTGGTTCTGATCATCGTGGCCAACGTGGTGATTGCCCGCCTCACCGGCTGAGCCCCGGACAGGAGGCGGAGCCGACTGAGTATCGTGGCTCGTCATGCGGGTCATCCTCTACACAGGCAAGGGCGGTGTGGGAAAGACCACCGTCGCGGCGGCGTCGGCGGTGCGCTGCGCTCAACTGGGTTATCGCACGCTGGTGCTCAGCACCGACGCCGCCCACAGTCTGGGCGACAGCCTGGACGCCTCCATCGGCGAGCAGCCCACGGAGATCTCCACACACCTATGGGCGCAGGAGGTCAACGCCCTCCATGAGCTCGAAACGCACTGGGACCGTATCCACGTCTACCTGAGCACGGTGTTCGCCTCCCAGGGAGTCGACGACATCGTCGCCGAGGAGCTGGCCTCACCTCCGGGGATGGACGAGGTGGCCAGCTTGATGACCATCAAGGAGCACAAGGCCAAGGGCGATTTCGATGTGATCGTGGTGGACTGCGCCCCGACCGGCGAAACCCTTCAGCTGCTGGCCTTTCCCGATGTCGCGCGGTGGTACCTGAACAAGATCTTCCCCATCGAGCGCCGGGTGATGAAGGTCGCGCGACCCCTCGTGCAGCCCTTCGTCAACATCCCCCTTCCGGGCGACGACATCTTTGGTCACATCAAGGATCTTCTGTTCGATCTCGAGGGCATGAAGAAGATCCTTGGAGACACCGAGGTGTGCACCGTCCGCCTGGTGCTGAACCTGGAGAAGATGGTGATCAAGGAGGCCCAGCGCGCCTTCACCTATCTGAGCCTCTATGACTACCTGACGGACATGGTGGTGGTCAACCGGGTCCTGCCCCCAGAGGTCAGGGATCACTACTTCGACAACTGGCATGAGTCTCAGGCGCGCAACCTCGAGCTCGTCGCTTCGGCCTTCTCTCCGATCCCGATCCTGCAGACCAAGCTCTTCGATCACGAGGTGACAGGCCTTCCAAGTCTGGGGGAGATGGCTGAGGCGCTCTACGGCGACCGGGATCCCTCGGCGATCTTCCACAGGACCGTTCCCCAGAAGATCCGCAAGACGGGATCGGGATACGAGCTGGCCCTGCAGCTACCCTTCGCGTCAAAGGACGAGGTCGACGTCACCCATCGCGAGGGCGACCTTTTCGTCACGGTGGGCCCATACAAGCGGGAGGTCTCATTGCCCCGGGTGCTGGACAATCGTCGGGTGACCAAGGCCAAGCTCGAGGAGGGAATGCTCCGGGTCACCTTCGGGGCTGCCTCAGCGTGACCTCCACCAAGGGCCGCCGCCGCCCCCAACCGGAGCCGGAACCGGACAGCCTGATAGGCCAGGCGGCCAGACGTCTGGCCACCACGGTCGCCGATGTGGTGCCCGCCGATGCCGTTCTGCACCTCGTCAATGCTCAGCGGGAGATCCTCCTCGCGGTGAGCACCGTGGTCTCACACAACATCTCGCGCTCGCAAGATCCCCCGACGCGGAGGGCGGCCGCGCGCGGGCGCAAACCCTCTCGGGTCGACCTCGACTGAGGCCGGGCCGGTGGCATGGGTCACCGTCGACGGGGTGGCCTGGCCGGTACGGGGAGCACAGGTCGCCATCGTTCAGGATGGGCGAGTGCTGGTTCAGCTGCGCCCGTGGCCGCCCGGCTGGGAACTGCCCGGCGGGCATTGCGAGGCGGGCGAGGATCCACGCACCGCAGCAACCCGTGAGGCCGAGGAGGAGACCGGGCACGCGGTCCGCATCACCGGCCTGGTTGGTGTGTATTCCTGGAGCGGCCTTCGCTCGGTGGGCGATGCCGTCTACCTCGCCGAGATCACCGGCGGCCGGCGCCGCTGGAGCC
>JBHELP010000077.1:0-6726 GCA_046263035.1 Candidatus Dormibacteria bacterium
CCGGCGCGGCTGTGGGCGGCGGCGGTCCTGGGACCGGTGGCGGCAGCGCGGGACCCGCGGGGAAACAGGCAGGCCGTCGGACCGGCCCGGGTGGCTCACCGTCCGGGCGGGGCGCGAGCCCCGCGGGATCCGCTGCAGCGCGGCCCGGGGTGCGCGGAAGTACGGCTGGGCAGCCGGCTGATGGGGGCGCGGCGGCGGGCAGCGCCGGAGCATCTCCAGGGACGGGCTCACCGACGGCGGCCACGGACACGGGCGCGTATGGCTCGGTCGGATCGGGAGACGGGTCCGATGGAGGCAACCGATTGGGCGTCATCAGTTCCAATACAGGGGGTGGGCGCCTGGCGACGGTTCTGTCCTGGCTGGGGGCGGGAGCCCTTGCTCTGGCCGCGGCCGGAGCCCTGGTGGTCATGGTTCGGCGCCGTCGGAATGCCCGTTTTTGATCCCCGGGAGCTGTCGATGATCTCCATGTGGAGAACGCTCCTCGGGAGGTAGTCCGAGGACTCGCCCGGCCGGGCGTCCGAATGGTCCTCGACGGCAGCGCTCCTCAGGGGCGCGGCAGCACCTCGGTCAGGGGATCGGCCCGATGTGGCCTCGCCCGAGCCGGCGAAGGCCCGGGCGGTCCTCGACGGCAGCAGGGTGCTCTCCTCAGAGACGCGGGAGCACCTCGGTCAGGGGAGCGGCCGACGCGGCCCCGCCCAGCCGGCGGAGGCGCAGGCGATCCTCGAGGGCGGCGAGCAGGGAGAGGTGGTCGTAGCGCGCCGTTGAGCGGTGCCCGGTGAGGTCCGGCGAAATGATGACGGCGGGCGTCCGGTCGCCCCCGCCTGAGCTCTCGTCCCAAACGATGGCTATGAGGCCGTGCTGCGCATATCCTGGCATCTCCAGCAGCCTCGGCACGACGGCTCGGAGCCATCGATCCCCGACGTCGGATGGGCAATCGTGGTCGTCATTGCACAGGTTGGGCGTGATCCATATGAAGCGCGGGGGAGCGGAACTGCCGACGTCGCGTTCCAACTGGGAGAAGGGCACCACCTCCGCCGGGCACGCTCCACCGTAGTACGCGAAGGGATTGTGTCTCACCGCGTATGGGGAGGGGCTGTCCCGGCAGCCACGGGTCATGCTCTCCATGTAGGCTCGCCACTCGATGTGGGCGGCGGACAGGTCGTGGCCGAGGTCCATACCGGCGGGCAGCGGGTGGTAGCCGTCGTCGCGGATGCCCCACGTGGTTCCCGAGGTCAGCGCGAGGTAGTTGGGCAGCGATGGATGGGCCACCGAGACGTAGCCGTGGAGGGCCGCCCCCTGCCGCGCTAACGAACTCAACTGCGGCAGCCCGAGCACGCGTGACGGCGATTGATTCTCCATCACGATGACGGCCACCAGGCCGGCGGCTGCCGTGCGTGGCGAGGGGGACGGCGACGACGGCACCGTCGCCTGGCCCGAGTGCGCGTTCGGAGAGGCTGTCGAGGCGGCAGCTGCGCCCTGCGGCGGTGTCGACACCCCCGACACCCGGGGGGACGAGGTGGGAGGCACCGCCACCGCTGACTGCCCGCACGCGGCGAGAAGCGCGATCACGTGCGCTGTGTGAGCCTGCGCATGGACACGAACCCCGTGACTCCGATGCCCGGGCGGCCTCATGCGCCACCAGGAAGTCATCACCCCGCAGTTTGACCTCCCGACGCTGTCTGACGGCGGGCCTCGGTCACGACTGCCTAAGTGAGGCGTTATGCTGCGCATCATGAAGCGGACCACGATCATCCTCCCGGACGACCTGGCTCTGCGCCTCCGGCTCGAGGCGGGCAGGCGGGGAGCGTCCATCGCCGAGATCGCTCGCGAGGCCATCGAAAGCAAGCTGGGCGCGTCCGGAGCCGGCAACAGGCTCGGTTTCATCGGCGTTGGAGACGGCGATGGAGAGGATGACTCCGAGCGCATCGACGAGCTTGTCCGTGGTGCGATTGGTCGCAGGTTCCAGGCCGACGACACCCATCGGCCCACTCTCGAAGGCTGAACGCCTCTCGGACGGCAACCCGTGCTCATCGTTGATGCTGGCCCCCTGTACGCTGCCGCCGCTCGACGTGACAGGCATCACGCCCGCTGTGTGGAACTGCTGCGAAGGGCCACCGGGCCGCTGATCGTGCCGGCCCTGGTGGTGACCGAAGTGGCGTACCTGCTCGGGGATCGGATCGGCCCGCATGCTGAGACAGCGTTCGCTCGGTCCATCGCCTCCGGTGAGCTTCAGGTGGAGCCTGTCGTCCTGGTCGACTGGGCGCGCATTGCCTCACTCACGGCTGAGTACGCCGATATGGCGCTGGGAATGGTCGATGCCTCGGTCGTCGCTCTTGCCGAGCGACTCGGGGCGACCACCATCGCCAGCCTCGACCATCGCCATCTTCTTGCCGTCCGACCAAATCACGTGTCCAGCTTTCAGCTCGTCCCGTAGCCTGTCGCCGGTCCCCCCGGCTCTGACCCCCTGCGCCGACCGGCTCCGGCCCCCTGCGTCGACCGGCGCCGGCACCCTGCAGCGACCGCTTCCATGATGGTTTCTTGAGGGCCGTCCGGGGCCTCCTGAGCAAAATTGCGTACCCGGTACTGAATCGTCACGCCGGAGCCGGGAGCATGATGGTGACATCAGCGCTCCGAGAGGGTGCAACGAAGGGATCAACCCACCAGCCGGCAAGGAGATGACGTGGCAAAGTTGAACATTTTCAAGCGATCCAAGGAGGGCTCCTCCAAGGACTCCAAGGGAGGATCGGGCACCGGAGTGGTGAGGGCGCTCGTCTTCACCGCCCTGCTGCTCTTCGCCGGGCTCATCTACTCCCTTAAGTATGTGTATACCTCGCCGACACCGGGGGACCAGGTGAGCATCGACGCCCTTGGTCGCCTGAGCGACAAGGGTCAGGTGATCTCCGCCAAGTTCCTTGACGAGGACGCCACGGTCACCGGTGTGTACTGCTCCGGTCCCCTCACCGCCAACAAGTGCGTGCCCGGCCCCAAGACGGCCAGGAGGGACTTCTGGACCTCCTACCCGCACAGCGACGCCACCACCGCGGCGCTCATCTCCAGCCTCGGCAAGCACGCCCAGGTCACCGTCGACTCGCAGGCCGACAAGGCGATGTTGCGCTTCTTCGCCCAGTTCCTCCTGCCGCTGCTGATCCTCGCCAACCTCTTCGGGATAATCTTTCTGGCGCGGGGCAAGCAGTCCGGCCTGTCCGACATCGCCGGTTTCGGCGGGATGCGGCGGGGACGCCAGCGCGAGAAGCAGACGGACCTCAGTGTCACCTTCGCCAGCGTCGCCGGCGCCGACGAGGCCGTCGCCGAGCTCCGCGAGGTCAAGGACTACCTCACCGACCCGGACCGCTACAAGGCCTTCGGCGCCCAGCCGCCCAAGGGTGTGCTGCTCTTTGGAGCTCCCGGCTGTGGCAAGACGCTGCTGGCTCGCGCCGTGGCGGGGGAGTCCAAAGTGCCCTTCTTCTCGATCTCGGGCGCCGAGTTCGTCGAATCCCTGGTGGGAGTTGGCGCCGCCCGTGTTCGCGACCTCTTCCGCCAGGTTCGCGAGGTGGCACCGGCCATCGTCTTCATCGATGAGCTGGACGCCGCCGGACGCCGGCGTACGGGGGAGGGAGCCTCGGGCGGAGAGCGCGAGCAGACCCTCAACCAGCTACTCGTCGAGATGGACGGCTTCGAGGTGAGCTCCGGCATCGTGGTCATGGGCGCCACCAACCGCCCCGACATCCTGGACCCGGCGCTGCTCCGCCCCGGCCGCTTCGATCGCCACGTCACCGTCGAGCAGCCGGACATCCACGGCCGCAAGGAGATCCTCGAGCTCCACGCCACCGGCAAGCCCCTGGCTCCGGGCATCGACTTCTCCCACCTGGCGCGGTCCACCCCCGGCTTCACCGGGGCCGACCTGGCCAGCGTCATCAACGAGGCGGCTCTGCTGGCCATTCGCGAGGGGCACGCCGACATCCGTATGCCGCAGCTGCAAGAGGCCATCCAGCGGGTGCTCAGCGGCCCGCGCCGTCGCGGCCACCTGCTCACCAACGAGGAGCGCCAGCGCGTCTCCTACCACGAGGCTGGGCATGCCCTGGTCGCGGCGGGGCTGGGCCGGCTGTCGGACATCCAGCGGGTGTCGATCGTGGCTCGCGGCCGGGGACTCGGCCAGTCCATCGTCTCCAGCGACGCCGACAAGTCACTGCACACACGCACCGACATCCAAAACCAGATGACCATGGCGATGGGTGGCATCTGCTCCGAGGAGCTGCGCTTCGGTGAGCCCAGCACGGCGGGGGAGGACGACAACGACAAGGTCAGCGAGCTTGCCCGGCAGATGGTCGGCCGTCATGGGATGTCTCCGGTGATCGGCAACTTCCGGCTGCTCGCCAGCGACGCCGACGTCTACCTCGGAGGCACGGACGGCTCGGGCATGGTTGGCGCCTCGCCGCAGACACTCGAGGAGTTCGACGCCGAGGTGCGACGGTTCATCAATGAGGCCAGGGCTCGGGCGCTGGACCTGCTCTCCCGGCATCGCCCGCAGCTCGACCAGCTGGCAACGCTTCTCGACCGTCAAGAGACGGTGGAGGGTCCCGATCTCGAGGCACAGCTCTCCGGCATCCACGCCGCACCGCCTCCGCCTCCGGGACCGCCCTCGATGAACGGTGGTGGCAATCGGACCGGCTACGGCGGTGGGTCCCATGACGCGTTGCGCGGCAGCGAGGCGGCCGTCACGCGGGATGCCCGCTGATGCGCCGACCCTGGGTGATCCTGGTGGCCGTGGTGGCAACGCTTGCCGTCTTGACCACCGCAACCATTGTCATCCTGGCGCCGAGGAAGGTCTCGGCACCCGTGGACACCATCCCTCCCAGTGACTCGACGGATCAGTCGACCACACTGATCCCCGGCGTGGATTCGAGCCAGCTGGGTGGCCTGGGCGCCACAACTGGGGGGACGGCGGGCACTGCCGGCTCCGCCGGCAAGGCGGGGACCGCGGCCAAGCCGGGTGCGGCGGGCGCCGGAGCCGCCGGCGCCAAGAACACGGCCTCGGACGAGGGCGTCACGCCCACCGTCATCAAGATCGGATTTCTCCGTCCCATCGCTCCCGGGGAGTCCAAGACGCCGGATCAGAGCTCGCCCGAGATTGCCTTTGTCCGCGACATCAACCAGAACCAGCACGGCATCAACGGGCGGGTGATCCAGCTGGTGGACGAGCCGTTCGTTCCTCCGGACGAGAAGAGCCAGGCCCAAGCCTGTACCGACCTTACCGAAAGCAAGAAGGTCTTCGCGGTCCTCAACGAGGGCTACTACTTCAACGGCAAGTGCCTGACCCAGGACCACAAGAGCTTCTTCGCCCACGTCAACGGGACCTCGGACGAGGAGTACAACGCCGCCGGCGGCCGCGACGTCTCGGTGGGAGCCAGCGGCCAGCGGACGCTGCGCAACATGGTCGAGGCCTTCTCGAGCCGTGGCGACGCCCTGGGTCTCGGTGGCAAGGTCGTGGGCACGGTCGAGGCGCCTGATGGCGACACCCAGAACCAGATCAACGGCGGTCTCGTCCCCGCCCTGGCGGCTCACGGACACAGTCCCGCGGTGCGCTCCAAGATGGCGTTCCCACCCAACCAGGCGGCGGTTCAGACCATGGTTGCCGATCACCAGAGGGCGGGGGTCACCGCGGAGTTCCTGGTCGCCAACGCCGGCATCCTGCAGATGTTCATGCAGATGGCCGACGGGGCCGGCTTCCATCCTCGCTACTACACCTCCGATGTCAACTCGCTGGCTCAGGACCCTCTCACCGACACCTATCCCAGCTCGGTGTTCGATGGCGCGGTCGGGATGACCTCCACCCGCACCGGAGACGCGCGGTCCGGTGTCCCCGAGCCGGGCGTGGACTCCTCCTGCCGCACGCGATACCAGGCTGCCGGCGGCAAGAGTCTTGATCGGAATTCGGATGACTACGCCTTCATGGAGCGCTACTGCGGCTTGATCAGCGACTTCGCCGCCGCGGTCAAGCTGGCCGGACCCGACCTGACCCGGGACAAGCTGTCCTCGGCCTACCGCAGCCTGGGCAGCCATGCCTTCCCCTTCAGCGGCGACATCTCCTACGGTCCCACCAAGCTCACCGGCGGCGACTCCCAGCGCGCCGTCCAGTGGCACGCCGGCGGCGCCGGCTGCTCCAGCGGGGCCACCGGCTGCTACCGGCCACTCGACGGGCCGGCCTTCCAGCCCTACCGGGTATAGCGCCCTCGCCATGTCCTCCCCCACCCGGTTCGCCGGGTGGGGGCTTCGGCATGGGGCCGGGTCCGCAGCGGGGAGCACAAGCAAGCCGTTGCCCTAAGCCTGGCTGCCTTCTGGTACGGGACCCGAACCCGAGCTGAGCAAAATTGCGTACCTGGTACTGAATAGTGGCCCGTCCGAGCGGGTTAGGCTGGTGAACAGCCGTGCCGAGAGGTGGGGACCAACTCGAGCAAGGAGACATGTTTGGACATCACGACCTTCGGCGGCAGGGCTGAGAGGCCCGTGAATCGGTGCACCTCCGGACGCCGGAAGCTGAGCGCCTGGGCGATCGCTCTGGTGGCGATGCCGATGGCGCTCGCCCTGGCACCCGCGCCGATCACGGCGGTGGCCGCCGGCTCGCCCTGGAAGGCGCTCGCCGATGTCCCGTACCCCCGGTATGACCTGGCCAGCGCTGTTGATGGCGCCGGACGGGTATACGCCATCGGAGGCTCAAGCCTGGGTCAG
>JBHELP010000078.1:0-29685 GCA_046263035.1 Candidatus Dormibacteria bacterium
CACGGCATCGCGCCAGGATGAGGGTCGCCACGAGGAACAGCCCCCGGCCGTCGAGGGTCACCTGCTTGCCGTCGAAGTAGAAATCGCTGCGACGACCGCTGCTGAGCACGAAGTCGCCCCACCGGAACGACCGTTGCGCCAGCAACTGGTGAAGCTCCTCCCGCGCCGCCGCCGGAGTTATCGTCATGGTGTCCAGCGCACCACCGGATGGCGTGCCGCGCCCACCTCATCCACCCGCGCGACCGGCGCGTTGTGGGGGGCCGATCTCACCGTTTCCAGGTCACGCCCCGCCTCCTCCATGATGGCGGCGCAGGCGGCCGCGAGGGAGTCCAGGCTCTGCTTGGACTCTGTCTCGGTGGGCTCGAACATCAAGGCCTCCGGTACGGTCGTGGGGAAGTACATCGTCGGCGGATGCATGCCGTGGTCGATCAGCCGCTTGGCGACGTCCACGGCGCGCAGTCCCTCGACGGCGCATCCGCGGGTGGTGGCGACGAACTCGTGCAGGCTGGGCGACTCCACGGCCATGGCGAAGACCCCCCGCAGCTGAGCCTGTAGGTAACGGGCGTTGAGCACGGCGTCCTCGGCGATCCGCGGCAGGGTTGAACCGTAGGTGCGGATGTAGGCGTATGCGCGGACCAGCATGCCGAAATTGCCGAAGTACGAGCGCACCTTGCCGATGCTGTGAGGCCTGTCGTGATCCAGGCGGTAACGGCCACGCTCGCATTCAACCGTCGGCAGCGGCAGGAAGGGGGCGAGGTGGTCCACCACCCCCACGGGCCCGGCTCCAGGGCCGCCACCCCCGTGAGGGGTGGAGAAGGTCTTGTGAAGGTTCAGATGCACCACGTCGAAACCCATGTCACCGGGTCGCGCCACGCCGGCGAGGGCATTGAGATTGGCACCGTCGTAGTAGAGCAGGGCGCCGGCCGAGTGGGCCATCTCCGCGATCTCGAGGATGTCCGTCTCGAACACTCCAAGGGTGTTTGGATTGGTGAGCATGATCGCCGCTACCCGGCTGTTGAGATGGCCGGCCAGACTGGCGAGGTCCACGGTTCCGTCGGGCCGGCTGCCGACCGTGACTACATCAAGGCCGCAGAGCCCTGCCGAGGCCGGATTGGGGCCGTGCTCGCTGTCGGGGATGAGCACCGAGGTGCGATCCTCATCCCCACGCCGGCCGTGGTAGGCCTGGACCATGCGCAGGCCGGTCCACTCGCCGTGGGCGCCAGCAGCTGGCTGCATCGAGAAGCGGTCCATCCCGGTGATGCGGGCGAGCAGGCTCTCCAGGTCCCACATGAGGCGGAGGGCACCCTGGACGTCCTCCTCATCCTGCCAGGGGTGAAGGCCGGCAAACCCCTCGAGGCCGGCCAGCTGCTCGTTCACGGCGGGGTTGTGCTTCATGGTGCAGCTGCCCAGCGGATAGATGTCGTGGTGAAGATGGTGGTTGCGTCGGGCGAGACGGCCGAGATGTCGGGCAAGCACCGGCTCCGGTATCGCGGGAATGAGGGCGGCCTCGGTGCGGAGGGCCTCCCCTGGCAGCAGGGCGTCCAGGTGACGGAGTGCGTGTTGATCATCCTCAGAGACGCGCGGGCCCGTGGAGTACTCGTGCCCCAGCTCGAAGACGAGGGGCTCGGCTCCCGCCCAGGCAATCTCCGGGCTCATGGCGCCGACGGAGTCACGGGCTGGGCCACCGCGGCGTGGGCGGCGGCCACCTGTCGTGCCGCGCTGACGTACCGGTCGATGGCCGCCTCCGTGGTCATCTCCGTGCAGCACACCAGTAGACAGTCGGCCAGCGCTCCGGTGAGGGGCAGGCCGCCGATGATCCCGCGCGCTCTCAGCGCGGCGGCGATGACGGTGGCATCCCCCGGGCAGCGAATGACGAACTCCCAGAGGTGGATGGAGCTGGGGAAGGCCAGCTCGAAGCCCGGCAGGGCGGTCAGCTGATCGGCCAGTCGATGAGCCCGCTCCGAGCTGATGGCGGCGATGCAACGCAGCCCTCCTCCGCCCATGACGGCCATGTAGACGGTGGCGGCGAGCGCCATGAGCGCGTGGTTTGTGCAGATATTTGACGTTGCCCGTTCACGGCGAATGTGTTGCTCACGCGTTTGAAGCGTGAGCGTGAAGGCTCGCCGGCCGGCGGCATCCCTCGTGATGCCCACGAGGCGTCCGGGCAGGCGGCGGATCAGCGACGTGCGAAGCGCCATGAAGCCGGCGTGAGGCCCCCCGAAGGAGGGTGGGATGCCCAGCGGTTGGACGTCCCCCACGGCGATGTCGAATCCGGCTGCGCCGGGCGGAACCAACGTCGCCGCCGCGAAGGGATCCACGGCGCAAACCGCAAGAGCCCCGGCATCATGAGCCGCGCCGGCCAGGGGATGGAGGCTCTCCACGCAACCGTGGAAGGAGGGCTGGGCCACCAGGAAGGCGGCATGCCGCTCGTCGACCATCGATCTGGCGGAGTCCGAGACGGTGACCCCCCCCGCGGTCTCCATCATGTCGATCTCCACGCCGCGGCCGCGGCAGTAGGTCTCCACAACACGCAGCGTCTCCGGGTTGACACCGGCGGACACCGCCACCCGGTGGCGATCGGTATGCGCGATCGCGAGCAGAACAGCCTCGGCCGCTGCGGTCGCGCCGTCGTAGAGCGAGGCGTTGGCAACCTCCAGATCGGTGAGCGAGCAGATCATCGACTGGAATTCGAAGATGCTCTGCAGTGTTCCCTGCGACGCCTCCGCCTGGTATGGCGTGTAGGCGGTATAGAACTCTGGGCGAGCCACCGTCGCCCTGACGATGGCCGGTATGTATCGCTGGTAGACGCCGGCGCCGAGAAAGCTGTCGTAGGCGCTCAGGGGTCTGTTGAGGGCGGCGAGCTCACCGACCACGGCGGCGAGAGCCTGCTCACCCAGCGGCTCGGGGAGGTCCAGGTCGACAGCCCGGACGGACCGCGGCACCGAGGCGAAGAGCTCGTCCACGGAGCTCGCCCCGATGCTCCGCAGCATCTGGATCCGGTCGTCGTCGGCGTTGGGGAGGTAGCCCACCCTCAGAGTATGGCAACGGCGATCGCCGGCCCCGACACCGCTACCACCTCCCACGGCGGGGTAGACTGATGTGCAATGTCGAAGCGCCTGGCAACCGTCACCGTCGACGACGTGGTCGCCGCCATCGAGACGGCTCGCGACAAGGTCATGGCGGACGAGGCCAAGGCCATGGTCAAGCTGGGCCTGCCCAAGACCGTCGCCTATAAGATGGTGGCCGAGCGCTACCGCCAGCGCGCCGACGCCGAGGAGGGTGAGCCGGAACCGGGTACGACCTGGCCGGACATGTCCTAGCTTCCGCCCAGGTTGCCCTCCCTCGGCTCGCTGCGTCGACGACCTCGGACCAGCCATACGACGACCAGTCCGGCCGCCACCAGGGCGATGCCGATGGCCGCCTTCTCGATGGGCCCCGAGACCCGCTCATAGTTGGCCCCCACGGCATAGCCGGCGCCCCCCAGGGCGGCGCACCATGGCAGCGCACCGACGAAGGTCAGGAGGCTGAAGCGGATGGGCTCGACCCTGGCCAGGCCGGCGGGGAACGAGATGTACGTGCGGACCACCGGAAGCATGCGGCCCAGGAAGACGGCGGCGAGCCCATGCCGGACGAACCAGCGTTGAGCAAGCTCCACGTGGCCGCGCGATATGCCCACCCGCCGCCCCGGCCCGAGAAGCAGAGCCGTGCCGAAGCGTGCCGCGAGCCAGTAGGCGACTAGGGAGCCGACCAGGTTGCCGGTCGCACCGGCGACCACCGCTGCGACCAGGCTCAGGTGCCCTGCGGAGGCGAAATAGCCGGCGAAGGGCATGATGACCTCGCTTGGCACGGGCAGGCCACAGCTCTCCACCGCCATCAGTACGAGCACCGCCAGCAGACCGCCGTGCTCCACCACCGTTGTGATCACGTTTCCCATGTGTCCATGGTGACGGTTCTCGGGCGCGGCACAATTGGACGCCACCTTGGCGGCCCGCGACTTCGGGGCAACGCGGACCGCGAGACGGCGAGCGCCCGGCGGTCATCCGCAGCGGATGGCTCTCTCCACACCCGCCTCGACCACCAGGGGAAGGGTCACCGCAGCCTGATCCCCCAGCAGTACCACCGCCGAGTAGTCACCTCCGGGAAGTGTCGGCTCGGGTCGCCAGGAGATGCTGTACACGTGTCGCTGGCCCTGGGGGAGAAGTACGTCGCCGCAATCACCCGGCACGCCCGGTGCCGATGTTCCAGAGTAGACATGGAGATCGGCGGCGGTGTCGGTGATCAGCAGTTGCGCCGGTCCCTCACACGCCGCCCGGTACCCGGCGGGTCCGGTGACTACGATGGTGAATGTCACCGAGCTTCCCGCATGGACGCGGCTCCGATCGGTACTGACAGCGACGGACCCCACCTCTGCGCGGGCTCCCTCCCTCACCGGCGAGGGGCATGGAGAGGGACGGGGCGTCGTCGAAGCGCAGGCGCTCACGGCAACAGCTGCCAGGGTCAGCATCCGGCGCGACATGGGTTCCACGTTACCCGACGACCCCTGCCGCAGCCGTAGTATTGACCTTCGTTCCGCGCCTCTGCTCACCCTCTCGGAGGTGAATGGCCATGCCGGTGCCCCCGCCCCACCGAATCCGCTCAGTCGCCGTGGTGGGGCACAGTCACGACGGCAAGACAACTCTGTGCGACGCGCTCCTGCACACGGCGGGTGCCACACCGCGCATGGGCTCGACCGACCAGGGCACGTCCATCCTCGACAGCGAGCCGGAGGAGCAGAGGCGTTCGATGAGCATCAGCACCGCGGTGGCTCACTGCGACTGGCAGGGCATTAGGATCAACCTTCTCGACGCACCGGGCTTCCAGGACTTTGCGGGAGAGCTGGCGGAGGCACTCGCCGGCGCTGATGGCGCCATCCTGGTCATCGCCGCCGGCGGAACCGTCCCAGTGGGCGCCGAGATGGCCTGGGAGGCGGTCAGAGCTCGTGGCCTGCCGGTGATGATCGTGGTCAACAAGATGGACAAGGAGAACGCCGCCTACGAGGCCACCGTCGATGCGCTTCGCGACGCCTTCGATCGAAAGCCCATCGCCGTGGCCGTCCCGATCGGATCCGCCGAGCGGTTGACCGGCTACGTTGATCTCGTCGACGATCACGCGCAGCGCTTCGACGAGGAGGGCAGGACCACCGAGATCGACCTTCCCGACGACATCCGGGAGGAGGTCGAGCGTGCCCATGGCGCCCTGGTCGATCCCGCCGCCGAGACTGACGATTCACTCATCGAGAAATACCTCGGTGGCACTGAGCTGAGCGATGACGAGGTCAGGGGGGCCCTGGGCGACGCCGCGGCACGGGGCGAACTGGTACCCGTGTTCTGCGCCGCGGCGGCCGATGCCCGAGGCGCGGCCCTCGTTCTGAATGCCATCAACCGCTACCTGCCCTCGCCCGCGTCCAGGCCGGTGACGGTGACGGATGACAGGGGTGATGTCGTGCAGGTCGCGAGCGACCCCGCGGGGGAGCTGTGCGCCGAGGTCATCAAGACCACCATCGACCCCTTTGGCAAGGTTTCCTACCTGAAGGTGCTCCGAGGAACGTTGACCGCCCACACGCATCCGGTCAACTCCCGCACCGGTCAGGAGGAGCGGTTCGCCCAGCTGGGCAGGCCCATGGGCAAGACTATCGAGGCCGCCGCGGAGGTGGGGGCCGGTGACATCGGCGTGGTCACCAAGCTCACCCATGCCGTGACGGGCGACACCCTGTGTTCCCGTGGCGCTCTGGTGACGCTTCCGCCGATCCCGGTGCCGGTGCCCTCATATACCGCCGCCATCAGCCTACTCACCAAGGGCGACGAGGACAAGATCATGTCAGCCCTGGCGCGCCAGGCCGAGGAGGACGTCACTTTCCACGTGGACCGCGACGAGACCACCCATGAGGTCCTGGTCCACGGCATGGGAGACATGCACCTTGACACCAGCCTGGAGCGAATGAGGCGGAAGTACGGCGTCCAGGCCACGCTGAGAGCGCCCAGGATCGCCTATCGCGAGACCGTAACCGGCACGAGCCGGGTGCAGCATCGCCACAAGAAGCAGTCCGGCGGGGCGGGTATGTATGGCGACTGCACGATAGAGATAGAGCCACTGCCTCGCGGTGGCGGCTACGAGTGGGAGGACAAGATCTTCGGGGGGGCCATACCCCAGCAGTTCCGGCCCTCGGTGGAGAAGGGGGTGCGGCAGACCATCGAGCAGGGGGCCATCTCCGGCCATCCCGTCGTCGATGTGAGGGTCCGCCTCGTCGACGGCTCGACGCACCCCGTCGACGGCAAGGATCTGGCCTTCCAGATCGCCGGCTCGATGGCCATGCGGAGGGCCGTCGCCGAGGCCGGTCCGGTCCTCCTCGAGCCGGTCATGATGGTCCATGTCACCGTGCCGGAGCGGCTGATGGGAGATGTCATGGGGCTGCTCAACAGCCGCCGAGGCAAGGTCATGGGTATGAATCCGCTGGGTGACGGTCGCGCCGAGGTCACGGCGCACGTGCCGCAGGCGGAGATGTACACATTCCCCATAGATCTGCGGGCCATGACCCAGGGGCGAGGCCGATACACGATGGAGGTGTCGCATTACGAGGAGGTGCCCGCCCATCTTGCCCGACAACTCATCGACGAGCACTCACGCGAGCACGCCGCCGCCGGCACGTAGCCATGGGGAGCACGCCGCGAACCTTGTGGCGCCGCGAGCACGCCGCCGCCGGCACGTGGCCACCGCGATGCCAGGACCGGCCTCAGCGCCGGCGGGCGCGAACCATCAGGTGATAGGCGGCCCGTCCCATGGGGACGGAATCCTCCAGCAGGTACACGGCGAAGTACAGGTACTGGAGGGCCGCGTAGGCCCATCTCAGCCGCCGCGAGACACCTCGCGTGGCCACCAGGAGCGGCAGGTTCACCAGCTCGGCGATGCCGAGCCCGGTGCGCCGCACCGTGTCGACTTCGAATTCGGGCTGGAGCAGGTCGGTGAGCTCCTCCACGGCGAAGTGGCGGTGATGGGGCTTATCGACCCAGGACGGGTCATCGGTGGGAGCATCGGCCCCGGGCAGGACGCGCCGGTACAGGTTCAGCGAGTCGGCAGCGGCCAGCAGGCCACTGTGGGGAACACTGACCACCAGCGTGCCCCCGGGCCCGATCACTCGGGCGAGCTCGGCGATTGCGGCCTCCGGATGGGGACAGTGTTCGAGCACATCGAGGCAGACCGCCGCATCGAAATTCCCATCACGCCAGGGCAGTGAGGCAGCGCTGCCCTGGCGGATGTCGGCACCAGGGCAGCGCCGCCTGGCCCTGGTGACATACCCGGCGTCCATGTCGATACCGCACACCTCGGGGTGCCGTTTTGCCAGTCGGGCCGTCATGAATCCGAAGGCGCAGCCACAGTCGAGCACGCGGGCGGCGGCCGACGGCAGCAGACGCATGGCTCGGCCCCAGCGGGCCATCAGCCGGCCCCCCCGTAGGGTCCCCGCCATGGCGGGGGAACAAGGGCTGCTACGCGCCGCATCGCCATGGTTGCGGCAGCCCGGTCCTGCTCCCGGCGTGGCCCGCCCTCCTCGACGCTGATGGTGAAGGTCTCTCCCACCCGAGCCACCAGGCGACCCTCCACCTCGGCGAACCCGACAGGAAGCATGGGCACTCCGGCACGGCTCAGCAGGAGGAGAAAGGCGCCGCTTCCGGGAAGCGCCTCGGTCATCCCCGCCGAAGTTCCCCCCTCACCCTCGGGGAAGAAGCAGATCGGCTCGCCGGAACCGCGGGGCGGCATCAGCGCATGGCGCGCCAGCCGGCGAAGCGCGGCGGCCTGTGCCGCTCTCTGCGCAGGCCGTGGCGGAACGGTGACCATCCCGTAGCACCGTGCCACCCGCCGGTAGGCCCAGGCCGTCCCTGGGACCGCCACCCGTCCACGGGCCAGCCGGGTCTCCTCCACCACGGCAAAATGGAGTGGCGGCTCACCCCGACGACGCCGCGCCACGGCGGTCACCAGCACTGAGGAGGGAAAGCCGATCCACAGTCCCCGGCGCTCCCAGTGATTGGCGATGGCGCAGAACGATCCCTGCCGGGGGATGTTGTCCTCGCCCTCGACCAGCGGCGATGGCCGGGCGGAGCGGACGTAGTCCTCACAGTCATGGCTCAGCGACGTCTGCGCCATGCCCAGCATGGCGGCGCCCAGACGGCGGAGCACGTGGAGGGGAACGCGGTAGGCCATCTCAATCAGTCCACGGGCCGGCCGCGCCAGGGCAACCGGCGCCGAACCAGGGTGCGGACCACGGACTCGAGCGCGATTGCCTGCATCGCCAGCGATGCCAGGGGGTGGGCCAGACAGAGCCGACCCGGCTCACCGGCGTCGCGATACGAGCTGCTCAGCGCGACCGACCCCGCCGCGTAGGCGGCGGCGGCTCCCAGGGCGGCCGCCGGTGTGCGGCGGCACCATGCCCGGCGCAGCAGCCAGGGTGCTGACGACGTCGCCATCCCCGCCAGCGCCACCAGTACGCCCCGGAAAGGATCGGCGGCCAGGAATCCCGCGATGTTCTTGCCCAGCCCGGCTCGGACCGCCGCCAGGCCGTTGTACATGCGGACTGTGCCCAGGGTCTCCCCGCGCACGAGTGAGACGCGGTGTCCGCTGTCGACCAGTCGTCGGGCCAGGGCTGAATCATCCACAACGCTCCTCCGTACGCCGGCATGAGCATGACCGCCCGCCGCCCGGTAGGCGGATCGACGCACCACGATGCACTGGCCGTTGAGGATTGCCCTGGTGCCTACACGCGTCCTTCGAGCGGCCGCACCGGGCAGGCCGACCATGTACTGCCAGTAGGCTAGAGGTATCAGAAGACGGTCACCAGGGCTGCTGCACTGCTGCCGGAGCAGGGGCGACGTGGCGGCCACGCCGGTCCTGAGGCAGTTGAGGATCAGCGCCGGCAAGGCACCTGGCGCGAGCAGCACGTCGGCGTCCACGAAGGCAAGCCACTCGGCCTCGGACGCATGGGCGCCGGCGTGGCAGGCATGGGGTTTACCCAACCAGCCCGGTGGTGGTCCCAGGAGAGAGATCACCTGAGCACCCGCGGCCCGGGCACGCTCCGCGGTGCCATCCTCCGAGCCGTCGTCGACCACGGTGAGAGTCGATATCGAGGGGTCCCCCCGAAGCGCCGCCACGCACTGGCCGATGCGTGCGGCCTCGTTGCGCGCCGGGACCACCACGTCGATGAGCCGCCCGGCATCTGCCGATGCCCTGTCGACGGCCATCACCTGGGGAAGCCGGCTGCAGTGCCGGCGTGCCAGCATGGCGGCGACGCCGATGGTCACCGCGCAGCCGAGGCCTGGGCCGATGTCCTGCAGCGCCATGCATCGGTCGGGGCCTGGTCCGCGCCAGGGGCGTCCTCCGCGGCCGGTCGCAGCGTATTGTCGGTGGCCTTTCCTCATCCTGTGCGGAGCCCATTGGAGCACCATGACCTACGCTCGGTTCCTCCTCGTGTTCCTCGTGCCGCCGGTCCTGGGGCTGGGCTGGCTGGCGGTCCGCATGGCTGGCGGTCCTGCCGGTCGGCACCTCCTCTGGGAGCTCCCCCTTATCGCCCTGATCGCGATCGTCTACACCGCTCCCTGGGACGGATCACTCATCACTCAGGGCGTCTGGAGCTATCCCGCCGACCAGGTCGCCGGGCCGACCGTGCTTCGGGTCCCTCTTGAGGAGTACGGCTTCTACGTCCTCCAGGTCCTTCTCACCGGGTTGGTCACCGTGGTCGCCTGGCACCGGCTGGAACGCTGATGGGCCGGCTCACCTACCTTGCCATGCTGTTGCCCTGGGCGCTGTTCGTGCTGGCCATCCAGTGGGCTGCCGGGCTGCCTTCAGTTCGACGCCGTCTCCGCGTGGTGCTGGTCGCCACCCTGGTGCCGACCGCATACCTGATCGCCGCCGACTCCTATGCGCTCTCCCAGGGAATCTGGGCCATCCACGACGACCGCATCATCGGAGTCCGTCTCGGCAACGTGCCTGTTGAGGAGTGTCTCTTCTTCCTGGCCACCAACCTGGTGGTGGTGCAGAGCATCATCCTCCTCACCGCCCCGGAAAGCCGCGATCGCATGAGCCGTCTGCTTCGCCGCCGTCGGGGCCGGCGCACTCAGCCCCGCTCACCGGGCGGGAGCCGCCCATGACCACGCCACGGGCCGTTGTCATCGGTGCCGGCCTGGGCGGGCTTTCCGTAGCCATGCGTCTGCGACACCTGGGCTGTGACGTTCGTGTCCTCGAGAAGAACGAGACTCTGGGGGGACGCTGCAATCAGTGGCGCCGCGACGGATTCACGTTCGATACCGGGCCCACCCTGCTCCTCATGGCCGACGTCGTCCTCAAGCTCTTCAAGGATTGCGGCAAGGACATGGGCGATCACGTCCAGCTGACCCGGATGGATCCCAACTACCGGATCATCTTCGCCGACGGGGCTCGGCTCACGATCTCCGCGGACGTCCAGGCCATGCGGGAGGAGTTGGAGCGGTTCGAGCCGGGAGCCGGAGAGGCCTATACCCGGTTCCTCGGCGACGCCGGGTACAAGTACCGGATCTCGCGGGAACGCTTCGTGGAGCGCAACTTCGACCACTGGGGGCAGTTCCTGGCCCCTCGAAACCTGCCCCGCTTCTTCGATTCGGGTGCGCTTCGGAGGCTGGCGCCACATCTCGCCCGGTACTTCCGGGATCCCCGGCTCCAGATCGCCTTCTCCTTCCAGTCCATGTACCTGGGACTGGCCCCGGCGGATGCGCCGGCGGTGTTCGCACTCCTGCCGTACACGGAGATCGTCGAGGGCATCTGGTATCCGCGAGGCGGCATGTATGGGCTGGTGACCGGGATGGCCAGGTCACTCGCCGAGGACGGCGTGGAGGTGAGCACACATTCCGAGGTCGCTCACATCGATCGTCTGGGGACCCGGACGACGGGTGTGACCCTTGCCACGGGAGAGCGGGTCCCGGCGGACGTGGTGGTATGCAATGCGGATCTTCCATGGGCCTACGCCCACCTCCTCGACGACGACGTACGGGCACCGTATACGGCCCGGCGCCTGGAGAGGCTCCGCTATGGCAGCAGCGCCTGCATGCTCTATCTCGGCATGAAGGACGTGCCCAGCGACCTGCTCCATCACAACGTCTACATCGGCGGGGACGTGGGACAGAACTTCGACGACATCTTCCGGAGCCCCGCCGTACCCGAGGATCCGGCCTTCTACGTCAACGTCTCCTCGCGCACCGACCCCTCTCTGGCGCCGGCGGGGTGCGATGCCGTCTATATGCTGGCGCCGGCGCCGCTGGCCGGTGCGCTCGACTGGCGGAACGGGGCGGGGGCCGCCTATCGCGAGCGCATGCTCGACGGGCTTGACCACCTCGGCTTCACGGACGTGCGGCGACGGATACTGGTGGAGCGGATGATCACGCCCGAGGACTGGAGTGAGCTCTACAACCTGCGTCGGGGTGCCACCTTTGGAATTGCCCACGATCTGTTCCAGATCGGTGTGATGCGTCCCGCCAACCATCATCGCCTCCTCCGGAATCTGTACTTCGTGGGAGCCAGCACCCAGCCCGGTGGCGGCATTCCCATGGTGTTCCTGGGGGCTCGCCTGGTGGCCGAGAGGGTCGCCACGGACATGGCGCTTGCCTAGCCGGAGCGACTTACGGGCCTGCCGCGGGGTCATACGTGTTCATGCCCGCTCCTTCTCCTTCGCCTCGCTCTTCCTGCCCAGGGACGTCCGCGCAGACGTCGCCGTGGTCTACGCGTACTACCGGATGCTCGACGACCTGGTCGACGACCCGCCCGTGGGGATGGGCCCCTCCGCGGTGCGGGGCGTCCTCGACGATTGGGACGCCTGGCTGGCCACGTCGGGGCCCGTGGGCACCACTGACGAGCCCGTGCGCAGGGCGCTTCCCGAGGTGATCGATCGGCGGTCCCTGGACAGGGATGAGCTGCGCATCGTGATCCGCGGGCTGCGCCGCGACCTCGAGCACGTCCGGCCCGCCACCATGGCGGAGGTCGAGGGATACTCTTTCGAGGTGGCCGGTTCCGTGGGGCTGGTGATGGGCCGTCTCCTGGGGGCACCCATGCCCCTGGCCGCCAAGCCCGCGGCCGCGCTGGGAACGGCCATGCAGCTGACCAACATCTGCCGGGATGTGGATGAGGACCTTCGGAGGGGACGGATCTACCTGCCCCTCGACGTCTGTGCCAGCGCCGGTTGTGATGATGGCTCCCTGCGCGCCCGCCAGGCGACTCCCGGGGTGCGCGCGGCGGTTGGGCTGGTGGCCGCGCGGGCGCACCAGCTCTACACCGAGGGAACGGCCGGGCTGGGGCTGCTCCCCGCCGGGTCAAGGTTCCCCATCGCCGTTGCGGCCCGGGCCTATGCCACGATCCTGGATCGCCTGGCCCGCCGCGAGCACGATGTCTTTGCCGGTCGGGTGGCGATGTCGGGCCGGGCCCGTTGGGCCATGGCGGCCAGGCTTGCCGCGGCCCGCGCCGTCCCCGGCATCGGCGGCCGGCCCTGAGTTCGCCCCGAATTCGGCCTGCGTCGCATAGAATGGCGCCCGAC
This sequence comes from Candidatus Dormibacteria bacterium, assembly GCA_046263035.1. Lineage (GTDB taxonomy): Bacteria > Chloroflexota > Dormibacteria > Aeolococcales > Aeolococcaceae > JBHELP01. The sequence goes on from JBHELP010000078.1 coordinate 12,581, forward strand.
CGGCTGGGATCCACACCTCGTCCCAGCCAAGAATCCCAGAAGGAGATCCCCATGTCCGTTTCCGGTTACTGCCTCAAGTGCAAGAAGCAGGTCGAGATCAAGGAGCCCCAGCCGATCACCATGAAGAATGGCAAGCCGGCCACCACGGGCACCTGCCCGGAGTGCAGCACCAAGATCTTCAAGATCGGCAAAGCCACCTAGTCCGTTCACCGGGCCGAGCCCTGAAGCGGTATTCGAGGCGAGGCCGCTTCCGAGCCGCCGGCTTCCCACCACTCATGGGTTCGGGGCGGTGATCAGCCGGGAGCGCTGACGGGACGGCCCAGAGACTCGCGGAGTCCCTCCACGTCGAGGGCTCGTGAGTAAACGATCAGCTCGTCCCCAGCCTCGATGATCACGTCGGGCGCGGGCATGACCGCTGCGCCGCCGCGGACGATGCACACGATCATGTCGTCGTGCGGCAGGGGCACATCGGCAACCCGGTGTCCCACGATGGCCGAGAGCTCCGGCAGGGCCATGTCGACGAGATTGGCGCCGGAGGCCTTGACCGCCACGCCGCGGACGAGGTCGGAGCCGCTGAGCTCGGCCTCGATTAGACCCATGAGCAAGTCGGTGGCCGACACCGGCACGTCGATGCCGAGCGCCGTGAACACTCCAACGGTCACCGGGTTGTTGACCCTGGCGATCGTCCGCGGAACGTGAAACTCTTCCTTGGCCAGCTGGCAGACGACGAGGTTGTCCTCATCGTCGCCGGTGGTGGCTATGACCACGCCGGCGCGCTCGATGCCGGTGGTGGCCAGGAAGGCCATCTCGTCACCGTCTCCCACCATGATCGACGCCGTACCCAGCTCTCCCTGGTGCTCCATCCACTCCACCTGAGCAGGATCCTTCTCGACCAGGGTGACCTCGTGCCCACGTTCGAGCAAGTGCTTGGTGAGGTGGTAGCCGACCATGCCGCCACCGATGATCAGGATGTACGGTCTCTGCACCGAGGTGGCGGCCCCGTTCCCGGCGGGGGCGGCGGGCAGCGTCGGAGCGGCCGCCGGAATCGGTTGCGCGGGATCGCCCTGAACCTGGGCAACGTAGTCGTGGAGCAACCGCGTGCTTATTCGGGTGGAGCAGATGGTCTCGAGGCCCAGCTTCCGATACACCTCCTCGCGTATAGGGTCCTTGATGCGGGTGATGACCCTGGGCACGTGAAAGATGAACTTGGCGATCTGGGCCGACATGATGTTGCGGTTGTCCCCGGGGGTGACCGCCACAAAGGCATCGGCCTTGTCGACACCGGCGCGCCGAAGGACGCTCTCGTCGATACCGTTGCCGACCACCATGTTTCCGTCGTAGTCCTCGCCGAGGCGGGCGAAGGGCGACACCCGGGTGTCGATGATGGTGACCGCGTGTCCCTCGGAGCGCAGGTTCAGCGCCAGCTCTGAGCCGACCCGGCCGCAGCCGACGATGACGACGTTCACTTTGAGAGATTCTAGTCAAGGAGCGGGTTTTTCCACGATCCAGGGCCATGCTCCAGGCCGATTGAGTAGGATCGGCTGCCCATGCCCGGCTTCACGCCGCACCGCGTCCTCGTACCCATCAACGGCTCGCCCACCGATGACGAGGCGGTGCGTATGGCCTGCCGCATCGCCCGCCGCCAGAAGGCGCGGCTCTATGTCATGACCGTGTTGGAGATCAAGCGCAGCCTCGCCCTGGGCACGGTGCAGGATGCGGAGATGAATGCCGCCGAGGGACTCCTCGAGAACGCCGACGGCATCGCTGCCGAGATGGACGTCGAGGTGGAGACCGAGATCCTCCAGGCTCGTGAGGCGGGGCCCGCCATCGTGGACGAGGTTGGCCAGTGGGGAGCTGACCTGATCATCGTGGGAATGCCCTTCCGGGAACGCTTCGGGGAGTTCTACATGGGTAAAACGGTTCCCTTCATCCTCCGCCACGCCGCCTGCCGTGCACTTCTCTTCCGGGAGCCACCGCCTCAGCCGGAGTGATTGTGGGGCCGCCCGGGTGCAGGGAACTGCGGGTGCGGGCCTATGCCTCGAAGTCGGCCGGGTTGCCCACTCCCGCGATCGATCCGACGCGGTCGCCGTCGGTCAGCCGCATGATGATCACCCCACGGGTTTGGCGCCCGCACACGCGCACCTGCTCGAGCGGGATGCGGATCACCTGACCCTGAGTGCTGATCACCATCAGCTCCTCGGACAGATCCTCGACCACTCGCATGCCGACGATCTCGCCGACCTTGGGTATGGCCCTCTGGTCCATGGTGTACACGCCCTGTATGTTCCTGCTCTTGATCGGATAGTCGGACATGGGTGTGAGCTTGCCGAACCCGAGCTCGGTGACCACCAGCACATGTCCTCCGGGTCGGACGATGTCAAAACCCGCCACCTCGTCGCCCTTGACCAGCCTGATGGCCCCCACGCCCATGGTGTCCCGGCCGGTGGGACGCACCTGCTTCTCGGTGAAGCGGACTCCCTTGCCACGCCGGGTTACGATGAGCACGTCATCCCCTCCCGAGGAGCGACGCACCCAGCTGAGCTCGTCGTCGTCCTGCAGGTTGATGGCGATCAGCCCGTTGCGGCGGACCGCGGAGTAGGCGGCGGCCGGCGTCTTCTTGATCTGACCACACCTTGTCACCATGACCAGGTACTGCTCCTCGCTGAAGGTTTCCATGTCGATGAGTGCGGTGACCTTCTCGCGCTGGTCCATATCGATGAGGTTGATCACCGGCAGACCCTTGGCCTGCCGCTTCACGTCCGGAATCTCATGCGTTCTGAGCCGGAACACCCGTCCCCGGTTGGTGAAGAACAGCATGTCGGTGTGGGTGTTGGCGGTGGCTGAGGTCTCGACGTAGTCCTCGTCCGTGGAGCGCCGGGCCCCGACCACCCCCCGCCCCCCGCGTCGCTGAGAGCGATAGGCGTCAAGTGGTAGTCGCTTGATGTAACCGCGGTGGGTCAGGGTCACAAAGACCTGCTCGCGGGGGATCAGGTCCTCCTCGTTCATCTCCACGTCGGTGTAGCGGATCTCCGTGCGGCGGGCATCCGCATACCGCTTGCGTATGTGGGCGACCTCATCGCGGATGATCTCGTCCACCCTGCGAGGGTTGGCGAGAATGTCCTCCAGACGCCCGATCTCCTTGAGCAGACCCTCGTACTCCTCGCGGATCTTGTCGCTCTCCAGCCTGGTCAGGCGTCCCAGCCTGAGGTCCACGATGGCCTTGGACTGCCGTTCGCTGAGCTGGAAGCGCTCCTCCAGCTGCCTCTGGGCGCGGGACTCGTCGGGTGCGCCGCGGATGATGGCGATCACCTCGTCGATGTGCTCCAGGCAGATGGCCAGGCCCTCGAGGATGTGGGCCCGGTCCCGCGCCCTGTCCAGCTCGAACCGCGTCCGGCGGGTGACGACGATCCGGCGGTACTCGATGTACTGTTCGAGGAAGGTCTTGAGAGCCAGGATCTGGGGCCTGCCGTCGACCAGCGCGAGCATGAGTGCCCCGAAGGTGTTCTGCAGGGGGGTGTGCTTGTAGAGGTTGTTGAGAACGGTGTGCGGCCGTGCGTTGGCCTTCAGCTCGATGACGATGCGGGTGGTGTCCTTGCGCCCGGACTCGTCACGAAGATCGCTGATGCCCTCGAGCTTGCGATCGTTGACCAGGTCGGCGATGTTGGTCATCAGCCGGGCCTTGTTCACCTGGTACGGCAGCTCGCGGACGATGATCTGCTCGCGGCCGGCCTTGGACTCCTCGAAGTCGACCTGCGCGCGCACGACTATCCGGCCGTGGCCGGTCCCGTAGACGGTGGCGATGTCCCGTCCGTAGATGATCCCGCCGGTGGGAAAGTCGGGCCCCCGGATGATCTTGGTGAGGTCCTCCGTGGTCGTCTCGGGATCCTGGAGCAGCCGCGTGATGCCGTCGCAGACCTCGCCGAGGTTGTGCGGCGGGATGTTGGTCGCCATGCCGACGGCAATGCCACTCGCCCCGTTGACCAGCAGATTGGGGATCATTGCGGGGAGGATCGACGGTTCGCTCGCCTTGTTGGAATAGTTGGCGACGAAGTCCACGGTGTTCTTCTCGATGTCGTTGACCAGCTCCATGGCGATCGGCGTCATCCGCGCCTCGGTGTAGCGGTAGGCCGCCGCCGGATCGCCGTCGACCGACCCGAAGTTGCCCTGCCCGTCGACGAGGGGGTAGCGCATCACCCAGGGCTGCACCAACCTCACCAGAGCGTCGTAGACGGCGCTGTCGCCATGGGGGTGGTAGGTCTTGAGTACCTCACCCACGATGGCGGCACACTTTTCATAGCCCGCCCCGGCGCCCATGCCCTGTTCGAGCATGGCGTATATGATCCGACGCTGCACCGGCTTCAACCCGTCGCGGACGTCGGGAAGGGCCCTGCTGATGATCACGCTCATGGCGTAGTCCATGTACGACGAGCGCATCTCACGCTCGAGGTCCACCGGTTCGACGTTGCCTGGGGAGAAGACGCTCACCAGGACGCCTCTCTCACGAGGAGACCGCAGCCGGCTTCGCCGTCACATTCTTGCGGTCGTCCGGTCGAGGGTCCAGAGCCGAGGCCACGGCCTTGCTCACGCCCCGCTCCGCCGCCACACCCGCCACCTTGATGGCGTTCATGATGGCGGTGGCATCGGATCGACCATGGGCGATGACAATCTCCCCGTCCACGCCCAGGAGCAGGGCGCCACCGGTGCGCCGGTAATCCACGCGGTCGCGCACGGCTCGCAGCCGTGGCTTCATCAGCAGAGCACCGAGCTTGGCCCGGGCGTTTGCCCTGGCCTCTCTGCGCAGAGTGGTGAAAAGCAGCTCGGCCACCCCCTCGGCCGTCTTCAGCGCGATGTTGCCCGTGAAGCCGTCGGTGACCGCGACATCACAGGCTCCACGGAAGAGGTCGCGACCCTCGACATTGCCGACGAACTCGACGCCGGCGGCGGCGATCAGGGGTGAGGCCGCTTGCACGAGGGCCGATCCCTTTCCCGGCTCCTCGCCATTGCTGAGAAGGCCGACCCTGGGGGTGGCCACCCCCATCATGGTCCGGGCGTAGACGACCCCCATCACGGCGAACTGGGCGAGCCATTCCTGTTTGCAGTCGGTGTTGGCGCCGGCGTCCAGGATGAAGGTGCTGCCCGTGGCCGTGGGGACCACCGCCCCTATGGCCGGGCGGCTCACGCCGGGCGCGCGCTTGACGGTGAGCAGCGCCGCGGCGAGCACGGCGCCACTGTTGCCCGCGCTGACCGCTCCCGAGGCCTTGGCTCCGGCCACAAGCTCGCAGGCGCGAACGATGGACGAATCCCGCTTGGCACGGACCGCGGCTGCGGGGTGCTCATCCATGCCCACCACCTGCGATGCCTCCAGCACGGAAATCCGCCCGCTGGTGACCTGGTCGCGAGCACCCGAGGTGACCAGCTCGGCCGCGATCGGCTCCGCCCTGCCCACCAGCACCACATTGCAGTCGAGCTCGGTCACCGCCCTGAGCGCGCCGCGGACGATCTCGCCGGGCGCGTGGTCGCCTCCCATGGCGTCCACGGCGACGACGCGACGCGGAAGCGTGGCGGTGACGGGACCGGCCGGGCTGCCGGCGTGGCTAGACGTCGAGGTTCCTCACCGACTTGGCGTGGGTCTGAATGAACCGCTTTCGAGGCGCCACGTCGGACCCCATGAGCCGGTCGAAGATGTCGTCGGCGCTCATGGCGTCATCCACCATCACCCGGAGGAGCACGCGGGTGTCGGGATCCATGGTGGTGTCCCACAGCTGATCCGGATTCATCTCGCCGAGACCCTTGAAGCGCTGCACCGTGACCTTGCCGCCCATCTCCTTGAGCTTGGCGTCACGCTCGGCGTCGGTGTACGCGTACTGCTGGTTTTTGCCGCGCTTCATGCTGTAGAGAGGAGGCCGGGCGAGGTACAGGTAGCCGCCACTGATGAGTGGTTGCAGGTGACGCCAGAAGAAGGTCAGCAGCAGCGTGCGGATATGCGAGCCGTCGACGTCGGCGTCGACCATGAGCACCACCCGGTGATAGCGAAGACGATCAACGTTGAAGTTCTCACCGAAGCCCACACCGAGAGCCGTGATCAGATTCTTGATTTCCTCGTTGGTGAGGATCCGGTCGGCCCGCGCCTTCTCCACGTTGAGGATCTTGCCCTTCAGCGGCAGGATGGCCTGGTTGCGCCGCTCGCGGCCCATCTTGGCGGAGCCGCCCGCCGACTCCCCCTCGACGATGAACAGCTCGCATTGAGAGGGGTCGCGCTCGCTGCAGTCGGCCAGCTTTCCCGGCAGTGTCGCGGACTCCAGCAGTGACTTGCGCTGAACGAGCTCGCGGTCCCGCGCTGCGGCCTGGCGGGCGCGGGCCGCCGTGACCGACTGCTCGATGATGCGGCGACCGTCGGCCGGATTCTCATCGAGGAACTGCATGAGAGCGTCAGCGAGGACACCGCTCACCTGCCCGGCAACCTCGCTGTTGCCGAGCTTGGTCTTGGTCTGCCCCTCGAACTGTGGGTCGCGGAGCTTGACGCTGATCACCGCCGTCAGCCCGTCACGCACGTCGTCGCCGGTGAGGTTCGCGTCCTGTTCTTTGAGGATTCCCGCCTTGCGGGCGTACTTGTTCAGGGTGCCGGTGAGGGCGCTCCGGAAGCCGCTGACGTGACTTCCGCCCTCCTCGGTATTGATGTTGTTGGCGTAGGCGAGGACGTGCTCGCTGAACATGGTGTTCTGGTATTGGATGGCTATCTCGACGACGTTGCCGTCGATCTCCCTCTCGACGTACATGGGCCTGACGTTGACCACGGTCTTCTGTCCGTTGAGGTGCCGGACAAAGGCCTGAATGCCGCCTTCGAAATAAAAGGTGTAGGTGAGCCCCCGGCGCTCGTCGATCAGCCCGATGCCGATTCCCTTGTTGAGGAATGCCAGTTCCCGCAGGCGGTTTGCCACCGTGTCCCAGGAGTAGCGGATCTCCGCAAAGATGAGAGGATCGGCCCAGAAGCGGACGTAGGTGCCATGAAGGGTGGTATCGCCAACCTTCTCGATGGGGCCCTGGGGAACCCCTCGAACGTAGCTCTGGCGATGGATGGTGCCATCCCGGTAGACCTCGACCTCGAGCCGTTCGCTGAGGGCGTTCACGACCGATAGTCCCACGCCGTGAAGGCCCCCCGACACCTTGTAGCCACCACCGCCGAACTTGCCCCCCGCATGAAGCTTGGTGAGAACGACCTCCAGTGCCGACTTCTTCTCGGTGGCATGGAGGTCCACCGGAATCCCCCGGCCGTTGTCGAGGACCGACACGGAGTGGTCCTCGTGAAGCGTCACCTGGATGGTGTCGCAGTAACCTGCAAGCGCCTCGTCGATGCTGTTGTCGACGATCTCCACGACGAGATGATGGAGTCCGCTGGCATCGGTGTTGCCGATATACATGCCCGGGCGCATCCGGACCGGCTCAAGCCCCTCGAGAACCTGGATCTGGGTTGCGTTGTAGTCGTCGTTGCTCAGGAGATGCTCCATTGATCCGCCCGCATGGAGCGGGCGCGGGTGGTGAGACGAAAGGCGGTTTTTGAGTTCAGATCAGCCCACTCCACGAGGCCGGAACCAGAGCCAATTCTACCAGTTGGCGGGTCCGCCACGGCGCCGAGGGGCCGGCTAGATCACAGTTCCCGGGATCTTTCAGGGAAGACCTCAGCGATAGGATCAGGGCCGTGACCCTGCGCACTCCGCCGTCGAGCGGCTCTCAGCCACGAAACCAGGCGACGCCGCCCACCGTCCCTCCGACGTCGCCGGCGGCGGATGAGCGCCGGAAACTGCTGTCCCAGCTTGGCCGCAACTGGTCAGATGAGGTGAGCTCGGCCCGCCTCTATCGTCGGCTGGCGGCGCTTCAGCCCGAGGGCGAGGCGCGGCAGCTGCTCGAGGAGATGAGCGAGCAAGAGCTTCGTCATGCGGCGCATTGGAGAACTCGCCTCGAGGAGCTCGGCGGCAGCGCGCCCCGCGATCGGACCGGCCTCCGTGAGCTGGTGCTCCCGCTGGTGGCCCGTCTGGCCGGACTGTCCAGTGTGATCTCGCTCATCGAGGGTGGGGAGGCGAGGGGCAAGCTCGAGTACCTGCGACAGACCAGGGAGCTTCCCGACGCCCGATCGCGGGCCATCGCCACCGAGATCCTCCCCGAGGAGCGCAGTCATCAGGGGACCGCCGCCCGGCTTCGGCTGGAGGGAGGTACCGCCACGGCCCACAGCGGACTCTCGTTGCGGGCCCATGTCGGCGACATCATCAGGGATCTGATCTTCGGCCTCAACGACGGGCTGCTCAGCAACTTCAGTCTGATCGCCGGCGTGAGCGGGGCCGGAACCAGCCGCGCCGTGGTACTCCTGGCCGGGGTCGCCGGCCTGCTGGCAGGAGCTGTCTCCATGGCCGCCGGCTCCTACCTGAGCAACAAGTCGCAGCGAGAGGTGGTGGCGGAGGAGATAAACCGCAAGGGCGCCGAGCTTGACTACGACCCCGATGGGGAGCGCGACGAGCTGCGCAGCATCTACCGCCGAAAGGGGTTCACGGAGGAGGAGATCGAGATTCTGGTTCGCCGGATCACGGCCGACCGCGAGCGCTGGCTTGACGTGCTGGTCACCGAGGACCTTGGCTTCGGCCGCGAGCCGGGCCCGCCTCCGGTCCTGGACGCACTCTTCACGGGTGGGGGGTTCGCCGTGGGTGCCCTGGTTCCCCTCGTCCCCTATCTCTTCGCCGGTGGCATGGCCTCTCTTATCGTCGCGGGCTGTCTCTCCATTCTCGCCCTCTTCGCCGTCGGCGCCGCCAAGAGCATATTCACCGCCCGCAGCGCGGTTCGCAGTGGCATGGAGATGGTGATCATCGGCGTCTTCGCCGGCATCGTCACCAACGTGGTCGGCCGCCTCTTCGGCCAAGCGGTAGCCTGATCGGCGTCCCCGATGCCCCTGGAGGAATACCGCCGCAAGCGTGATTTCACGGCGACCCCGGAGCCCAGCGGTGATCCTCCGCCGAGCGGTCCCACGGCCGTCGCCCCAGCCGTGCCCTCCGCGTGGGGTGAGCTCCCCCCCGGGCGGCGGTTCTGTGTTCAGATGCACCGGGCCACCCGGTTTCACTTCGACTTCCGGTTGGAGCATGAGGGAGTGCTCATGTCCTGGGCCGTGCCCCGTGGTCCCAGCCTCGATCCCGCTCTGAAACGACTTGCTGTGCATGTCGAGGACCACCCGCTCGACTACGGCGACTTCGAGGGTGTGATCCCGTCGGGATACGGCGCCGGGACGGTGATGCTCTGGGACATCGGCAACTATTCGTGGGCCCGGGAGAGCATTGAGGACTCGCAGGGCCAGATCACCAGCGGTGACATCAAGTTCGAGCTTCACGGCACGAAGTTGAGGGGCGAGTTCGCACTGGTGCACGTGGGTGGACGGCGCCCTGGAGACGATCCCAACGCCTGGCTTCTGCTCAAGAAGAGGGACGAGTTTGTCGTTCCGGGCTTTGACGCGAAGCAGCTGGACCACTCGGTCAAGACAGGCCGGCGTCTGGCCGAGATCGCGGCTGACGGCGGAGGCGATCCCCGTGACGGGACGCGGCCGGCCGGCTCCACGCGGCGGCGATCCTCACATGAGCCCGCAGGCGCTGCCTCAGGAGCCGTCCCGGTGGCTCCCATGAAGGCCACGGCGGTCGACCGCCCGTTCTCCCGCCAGGGATGGCTTTTCGAGATCAAGTACGACGGGGTTCGCGCCATCGTCAGCGTCGAGGATGGCTCGGTGACCCTCACCGGTCGCAGCGGCCGCGACGAGACGGCCCGGTACCCGGAGGCCCGGTTGATTCCCTCGCGGCTGGGAGCCCGCTCGGCGGTGCTCGACGCGGAGATCGTCGTCCTTGACGAGGAGGGAAAGCCGTCCTTCGAGCGGTTGCAGGCTCGCATCAACCTCACCCGGGCAGCCGATATAGCCCGCGCGGCCGCGGAGACGCCGGTCAGCTTCGTCCTCTTCGACCTGCTCGAGCTCGATGGCCGCGAGCTGACCGATACCGCCCTGCGCATCCGCAAGAAGACGCTGCGGGATGTGTTGGTGCCGGGGCCGCAGGTGCTCTTCGCTGACCATGTCGAGGCCGACGGCGAGGCCTTTTTCGAAGCCCTCCGGCAGCGCGGCCTGGAGGGGATGGTCGCCAAGCGAGGCGACTCGGCCTACCAGCCGGGCCGGCGCAGCCCCGACTGGTTGAAGGTGAAGGCCTGGCAAAGTCAGTCCTGCGTGATCTGCGGCCACACCGCCGGTCGCGGCACCCGGGAAGCCATCGGGGCGCTCATTCTGGGCGTCGTTGGCGGCGACGGTGGGCTCGTTCACTGCGGTCAGGTGGGAACCGGGTTCGACGAGCGTGCGCTCCGTGAGCTCGCTCAGCGCCTCGGCGCCGCCGGGCCCGACAGATGCCCGTTCCCGGAGCCACCGCGCACCTCGGAGCCGGCAACCTGGGTCCGCCCCGAAATGGTCTGCGAGGTCCGCCATGCGGGCTGGACCCGGTCGGGGGTCCTCCGTCATCCCAGCTACCAGGGGCTCCGCAGTGATATCGCGCCCGGTGATTGCCGGCGCGAGACGGCGGCGCCGCCGTCGGCCCTCCTCGGCCCCGGTCCCGCCGAGCGGCCTGAGACGCGAGGGGCCGGGGCAACGACCATGCGATTGGGGCCCGGTCAGCCGGCACCCGAGAGGTCGCCGGAGCTCTCATCAGCAAACGACTCAGAGGTGGCCACGGACGGGGGTGGGGCGGCCCTGAGGGACGCACTGAGGCGGTTGACGGGGTTGCGGGCCACGGACAACTGGGAGATAGCCGGTCGAACGGTCCACCTCACCAACCTGGACAAGGTGCTCTGGCCCGGCGAGGGCATCACCAAGCGTGACATGGTTCGCCACTACGTCACCATGGCGCCTTACCTCCTGCCCTACTTGCGGGACCGCCCCCTCTCCATGCAGGTATTCCCTGATGGCATCACCGGAAAGTCCTTCTGGCGCAAGGACAAGCCGCACCATGCGCCGGAGTGGATCAGCTCCTGGACGTACCACGGTGAGAAGGTCAAGGTCTACATACTCGTCAACGAGGTCGCCACTCTGGCCTGGCTCGCCAACGCCGGCGTCATCGACCTGCACCCCTGGCATTCCCGTCACGATCAGCCGGAACTGCCCGATTGGGCGGTCTTCGACCTGGATCCCTTCGAACCCGCCACGTTTGCCGACGTCGTCCACATCGCCAGGCTTGTCAAGGCTGCACTGGACCACTACGGCATGAGAGCCGTCGCCAAGACCAGCGGCCAGACCGGCCTGCAGATCTACGTTCCGCTGCGTCGGGGGCCCGACTACACAGCGGTGCGCAACTGGGTGGAGGACGTGGGCCGGGCCATCGGCCGGGTCGAGCCACAGCTGATCACCTGGGAATGGAGCGTGGCCAAACGTGACGGCCGGATACGCATCGACTACACCCAGAACATCATCAACAAGACACTGGCCGCCCCATACTCCCTGCGGCCGGCGCCAGGTGCTCCGGTATCCACGCCCATCCGCTGGGAGGAGCTCGACGATCCCGAGCTTCGACCCGATCAGTGGACCATCGCCACCATCGGCGACCGTCTGGCGTCGGTGGGCGATCTCTTCGCCCCGGCCCTTGCCGGCGATCAGCCCCTCCCCGTCTCTTCATAGAATTCCCCTGTTATGGCAGTGCTCCTGCTCAATGCCTCCATGCAGCCGCTGAACGTGATCAGCCATCGCCGGCTGGTCGTGCTGCTGAGCAAGGAGAGGGTCGCCTTCGTCAATGAGAAGGCCGAGCTCGATGCCGCGGCCGCCCTGGCGGGTCGCAGGCTTCCCGACGGCGTCGTCATCGTGCGTCTGATGCGCAACCTTCATGTGCCACGTCGGATGCTCCGGCCCAATCGCCGCAACCTGCTGCTGCGTGACGATCACACGTGCCAGTACTGCTTTTTCACCGGAGTGGCGTCGGAGCTCACGGTGGACCATGTCGTCCCCATGTCTCGCGGCGGCGCACCAGATCGCTGGGAGAATCTCGTCATCGCCTGCAAGCGGTGCAATTGGAGGAAGGCGAATCACCTGCCTCATGAGGTGGGCCTGAGCCTTCGCCGGAAGCCGGCTCCACTCACGCACGAGTACGCCCACATCCTTTTTCTTCGCTATCCCGAGCTCAAGCTTGCCTACGAGGCTCTCATAGCTCCCCAATAGCGAAAGGGGCCGTCACTGCGCGAACCCGGGGCTATACTCCAATCATGCCCCGGTCGATGTGGCGCGGCGCGATCAGCTTCGGCATGGTGGCGATCCCCGTGAGGCTCTACCTGGCGACGGAATCGAAGGGCGTCTCCTTCCGGCTCCTCTGCCCTGAGGATCACGAGCCGATCAAGAATCGGCGGTGGTGCCCGCGGGAGAACCGTGAGATCGGTTGGAACGAGGCCGTCCGCGGCTTCGAGGTGGGCAAGGACGAGTACCTGGTCATCGAGGACCGTGAGCTCGACGATCTGCCGCTGGCCACGGCCCACACCATCGAGATCGTGGAGTTCTGCTCCGACGCGGAGATAGAGGCGGGCGTGTACGTCAAGGGCGCCTACTACCTGGAGCCCGAGGCGGTCGGCGTCAAACCGTACCACCTGCTCAGGACCGCACTGGAGAAGACGGGAAAGGTTGCCATCGGCAAGATCGCCCTTCGCGATCGCGAGCACCTCTGCCGGCTGGCCCTCCATGAGCACGGCCTGCTCCTCAACACCCTTCACTGGCCGGACGAGATCCGCCGTGCCGAGGAGCTGTCGCTGCCCGAGACCGACGTGAAGCTTCACGATCGCGAGCTGGACATGGCCATGATGCTCATCGACAACCTCACCGCCTCGTTCGATCCCAGCCGCTACCGGGATGGCTACCGGGATGCCCTGCTCCAGCTTGTCGAGGCCAAGCTCGAGAACCGGCCACTCGAGAAGCGGGCTCCGGCGCCGGCACAGGCCAGCGACCTGATGGCCGCCCTCAAGGCCTCGGTCGAGGCGTCGCGCGGGTCGCGCTCGACGGGCGAGGGCCACGATCGCCCGCTGGCGCACCAGGTCAACGGCCAGGCGGCAGCAGAAGAGGCGCAGCCGGCCCCGCGGCGCAAGGCTTCGTAGCGGCAGACACCACCATGGGAACCGTGGCCCCCGATCAGCGCGGGAGGCGGAACGGGGTAGATGAGCAGGGAGATCAGCGGCTCCCTCTTGTCCTGCCGTCCCCCTCCCCCTTGCCAGGTCGGATCAGGCCCGAGGCCAGCGTACCCTGCACGGGACCCTTTGACGCTCATGGATGGTACTTCTCGGTTGATTGGTCGGGGAGCCGTGCCCTCCTCTTTGCCTCGCCCGACGGCTCCATCCGTCTCCAGGGCGAGCGGCTCGACGATCTGACAGGACGGTTCCCCGAGATCGCCGGAGCCGGCGCTGCGTTATGCGGACGCTCCGCCGTCCTCGACGGCGTGATCGCTCTGCTCGATCCCGAGGGGCGACCCGACCTGGCGGCGCTCGGGCATCGCTTGGCGGGGGGCTTGGCGCAGGAGCCCGTCGCCGTCTTCCTGGCCACCGATCTACTCCATCTGGATGGGGCTCCCTGTATCTCCTGGCCCCTGGAGCGGCGGCTGAGGGCTCTGGCCGGTGTGCTCGCACCGGATGCGCGGGTACAGCTCACCGAGCCGGTTCAAGGGGAGGGCGGTGCCCTTGCCGAGGCGGCATCCCAGCGTGGGATCAACGCTCTCCTGGCGCGCACGGGCTCTGCGCCCTACCGCCCCGGGGTGGCCTCGCCCGACCGACTACGCATCGATCTCGCCCCGCAGTCGAACTGCGTCCTCGTGGGGATGGCGCGTCTCTCCCAGGGCTGGGAAGAGCGCAGGCTGCTGGTGGCGGAGCATCATGCCGGTCACCTGCGGATCTCGGCCACGGTGAGCGCGGCTTTGGAGCCCGCGGTGGCGGCCTGGGTGGACCGCATGGCGGCGGTCGACCTCGCCCAGCCGGAGCCGGCCGTGGCCGTGGACAGCGACGGCGCGATCGGCATGAGATGGCTGCGTCCCCATCTGGTCGTTACGGTGAGCCACGCCGGGCGCCACGGCGACGGGATGCTGGTGGAGCCCAGGCTGCTCGCCGTGCGTGACGACATCGATCCCCTGTGGTGCCGCCGCCGCCCCGCCGTTGAACCGCCGGGATCGGTGGCACGTGTCTCACGCTTTCGACCCACGGTGCTCACCGCGCTGCCCATGCACCCATGAGCATCCTGATGTGTCCCCCGGCCCACTACGACACCGAGTACGAGATCAATCCCTGGATGAGGCTGGAGGTTGCCGTCGATCATCAGGCGGCATGGAGCCAATGGAACGCGTTGCGGGCAACCCTCACCGACATGGGCCAGGAGGTTCAGCTGGCGCAGCCGGCCGCCGGTCTGCCCGACATGGTCTTCACCGCCAACGCGGGGCTGGTATGGCGACGGCGGGCGGTCATCAGCCGGTTCCGACATGGCGAGCGTCGCGGCGAGGAGGCACTCTGGGCGGCCACCTTGGAGGGTCAGGGCCTGGAGGTCGACAGCCTCCCGGACGACCTTCCCTTCGAGGGGGCCGGCGACGCCCTCTTTGTCGGTGAGCGACTCTTCTGCGGCCACGGCTTTCGAAGCGTTCGGGCGGCGCACATCCAGGTGGGCCGGCTTCTCGATGTCGAGACGGTCTCGCTGGAGCTCGTGGATCCGCGCTTCTACCACCTCGACACCTGCTTCTGTCCGCTGAACGAGCGGACCGTTCTCTTCGCCCCAGCGGCCTTCTCTCGACAGTCGGCGGCCCTCATCCGCGCCATGGTTCCGCACGTCATCGAGGTTCCACCGGAAATCGCCGGCGGTTTCGCCTGCAATGCTCTGGTGGTCGGCGATCGGGTGATCTCGTCGGAGGCCGCGCGGCAGCTGGTATCGCCACTGCGTTCCGCCGGCTACGAGGCGGTCGCACTACCCATGGGCGAGTTCCTCAAGTCCGGCGGCGGTGTCCGCTGCCTCTGCCTTCCCCTGGACGAGGGGATCGGGCTGTTAGGCTGAAGCCGCCATGCCCGCGCCGTCGACCCGTCGAGTGACGGTATACACGCCGCTTCTGGCGGCCCTCTGTGGCGCCCTTCTGGGGTTGGCTGTGTTCGCCCTTTCAGCCGCCCTCTGGCGTGCCGGTGAAACCCGGCTGGCGGCGCTCTCGGCGGAGGGCTCGCTGATGCTGGCTTTGACCTCCCTGGCGGCCTTCGTCCTGCTTGCGCGCCCTCCCCTCCCACGGCGCGTCCGGGTGCTGAGCCGGCAGCCGACTCCCCACGAGCTGCGTTCCTCCGATCTGGACCCTGTTCCCGTGCTGGCCATCTGCGCCGGAGCCCCGCTGATGATGGGTGTGGCTGCGGCAGTCGTGCTCTTCCACTGACACCGCCAGGCCCTCGAGGATGGCCTGGTCGGTGTGGGGTGCGGTTGCGGTGGTCATGCTCTTCCGCTGAACAGGGGCGCGATCGGGCGAGCCCCGAGCGCGTCGTCCCAGAGACCGCCTTGAGACGGCGCGAACCCGAAGGGGCTTGCGTACCATCGTGAGCATGGTGACCAGGGCACCGGCGCCCACCCGAGCGGCGCGCATCGCGGTCGGAAGTGACATCCGACATGAGACGGCCGACGCTGTTGTCCGCCACCTGGAGGCGGTCGGTATCACCGTGGTATCGCTAGGAGCCGTGGGCGGCTCCGACACGCCGTGGCCAGAGGTGGCCGAGCTGGTTGCCCGGCTGGTGGCGGTGCGCTCCGTCGACCAGGGAGTGGTTTGCTGCTGGACGGGAACAGGCGTGAGCATGGCGGCCAACAAGGTGACCGGGATCCGGGCCGCGCTGTGCACCGACATCGACACCGCCATGGGGGCGCGGCGCTGGAACGACGCCAATGTTCTCGCACTCTCGCTGGCCAGGACGGACCCCGCCGAGGCGCGGGCGATTCTTGATGCCTGGCTGTCCGTTGATTGCAGCGACGCCGACGAGGCAGTCAACATCGAGAGACTGTCGGAGCTGGAGCGGCGCTATGGGACGGCGGCGGCCAGGGGACGCGGGGGTTGATGCAGGGAGTCCCGGCCTCCGGCCTGCCACGCCTCCTGGCCATCATCGGTTCCGGTGAGACGAGTCCGACCATGACGTCTCTCCATGCCGATCTCCTCGGCCGCATGGGCGACCCGCCGGTTCCCGCCGTCCTCCTCGACACGCCCTTCGGTTTCCAGGAGAACGCCGATGACATCGCTCTCAGGGGTGTCCTCTACTTCCGGAACAGCGTCGGGCACGACATCGCCATCGCGTCCCTGCGCAACGCGGCCATCGCATCGCCGCTGGAGTTGGAGACGTTCCTGGCCCGGCTGGCCTCCTCGAGGTACATCTTCGCCGGCCCCGGCAGCCCGTCGTATGCCCTCAAGCAGTGGTTGGGAACGCCCGTCGTCAGCGCACTGCAGGAGCGTCTGCGGTCGGGCGGCTGCGTGGTTTTCGCCAGTGCCGCCGCCGTGGGCCTGGGTACCGTCGCATTACCCGTCTACGAGGTGTACAAGGTGGGCGACGACCCGCGCTGGCTTCCGGGTCTGGACCTGCTCGCCGAGACCGGCCTCCGGGCCGCGGTGGTGCCCCACTTCAACAACGCTGAGGGTGGCACCCACGACACGCGCTACTGCTACATGGGGTTGCGCCGCATCCGCATTCTGGAGGAGCAGTTGGAGGATGGTGTCGACATCCTGGGGGTCGACGAGCACACCGCCTGCATCTTCGACCTCGACCGGTCGACGGTGACGGTTCGGGGCCGTGGCGCGGTCACCCTGCGGCGGCAGGGCATGGAGCGGCGCTTCGAGGCCGGCCACACCTTCCCGATTTCCGAGCTCAGAGCCGCCGGCGACGGCCGTCAGGCGCCGGGCCCGGAGGGCTCACGGCCCACGTCAACCGCCGGCTCCACCCAGGTAGACGCTCCGGCGGGCACACCCTTCACGGAGGCTGTGAGCGGGCAGCTGGCCAGGGCCGACGCTGCGCTGGCAGCCGGCGATCCCCCTGCCGTCGTCAGCGCCCTCCTGGCCATCGACACGGAGCTGCACGAGTGGGCCCACGAC
>JBHELP010000079.1:0-4222 GCA_046263035.1 Candidatus Dormibacteria bacterium
CTCATCGATCGGGAGGTGCTCACCGGCCCGGACATCGATGAGCTCGCCGGTCCAGCCCCACCTGTGCCGGCCGTGAACGGCCGGCGTGAACAGCTCGCGCCACCACCCCCACCGCCACCGCCTGTCCGCGTCCCCGTCTAGGCATCGTGGCCAACGACAACCCCAGGGTGAGGGGCAGGCGTGGCCGCCTGGGGCGGGCGATCTGGGGCGTCCTGGGCCTGCTTCTACTGGCGGCGGGCCTCGCGGCCGCCGCCGTCTCCTACCGGCAGGCTGATCCCAAACCGTCGCTTCTCGGGGGGAACCTGCCGGTCAACCCGACCGCGCTGAACCGCAATGACCTCACCTCCAACAACACCCCCACGGTGGTGGCAAACCCGAGGAATCCCGCCAACCTCGCCTCGGTCAATCGAATCGACGCGCCGGACTTCTCCTGTGCCCTGAACGTCTCCATGGATGGAGGCGCCTCATGGGCGCCGACGAGGTTCCCCGCACCCCCGGGCGACAAGGCGAGCTGCCTGGCGCCGGATGTCACGTGGGCATCCGACGGAACCCTGTACGCGTCCTTCTCCAACTTCGCCAGCGTCCCCGGCAGTGGCCTCGATCCCGCCGGCGTGTACCTGGTGTCCTCAAAGGATGGGGGACGGACTCTGTCGCCGCCGGTGATGGCTCAGGGCCCCTTTGCCTTCGAGGTGCGTTTGCTGGCGGATCCGGCGGTGGCCGGGCGGCTCTACCTGACGTGGGTGCAGACGACGGCCACCACCGGCGCCGGCTTCTCCTTGGACAACAACCCCCTCCTCCTCGCCCGCTCGGACAATGGCGGAGCGACCTGGGGTAAGCCGGTGACGGTGAGCCCGACATCGCGCAGGCGACCGCTGGCGCCGGCGCTGGCCGCGGCGCCCAACGGCGACCTCTTCCTCTCCTATCTCGACGTTCAGGGGGATTCCCTCGACTATCTGGGTGTCCATCAGGGCAAGGGGGGGGAGCCCTATGCCGGGACCTGGTCCCTGGTCGTGGCGCGTTCGAAGGACGGCGGGGTGAGCTGGCGGGAGAGCGACGTCGATACCAGGATCGTTCCCACCCAGCGCTTTGTCGACCTCTTCGCCCCCACGCCGTCCATCGCCGTCGAGGGGTCGACCGGTCGGGTCTTCGTTGCCTTCCACGATGCCCGCCTCGGTGATGCCGACGTGTACGTGTGGGCATCCACAGACCGCGCCGTCAGTTGGGGATCGGCCCACCGTGTCAACGACACCGGTCGTGGCGACCGCCGATCCCAGTACCTTCCCGCCATACAGGTGGCTCCGGGCGGCCGTCTCGACGTCGTCTACTACGATCGGCGGGCCGATTCCCGGGATGTCCTCAATGAGGTGTCGCTGCAATCGTCGTTTGATCACGCCGCCACCTTCACCCCACGGCTGGAGCTGTCCGAGGGGGCCTTCGACTCCAAGATCGGGTTTGGCAACGACCGCGACCTGCCTGAGCTGGGCAGCCGCCTGGGGCTGGTGTCCACGGACAGCCGGGCCCTTGCGCAGTGGTGCGATACGCGGGGAGGCGTGCGGCTCACCAAGAAGCAGGACATCGGACAGGCCATCGCCGACTTCGCCGATCCCTTCCCTGCCAGGTTGCCGCTCCGCTACGGAGGCCCCGCCGTCGCCGCCCTGGGTCTCATCGCTCTGGTGTGGGCGGTACTGCCCTCGCGACGGAGGAGATCGGCAGACAACTCGCGGGAGTCGGATGAATGAGCCGGCCCTCGGCTCGCTGGCGCCCCATCTTTGTCGTGGCCAATGTCCTGGTGCTGCTCGGACTCATCGGGGTCGCCCTTTGGATCTCGCTTCGCCCCGCTTCTCCGGACAAACCGGGGGCGACGCCGAATCCCCTTGGGGCCGGGGCACCACGGGTGACCAGGAATCCGGTCTTCAGCGTCGCCCCCACTTTTCCTGCCAGCATCCCCCTGACCCCCACGCAGGCGCTTCTCACCGGTCATGTGCTGGATGCGGGTACCCGTGCGCCGCTGGCGGGCGCCCAGGTGGACATCGACCAGGCAGGCGGCAAGCTCACCCTCCACACCGATGCCACCGGCCGGTTCGCCACCGCCGTGGAGACCGCGCGTCCCTTCGGGTTCACCGTCGACGCGGCCAAGCATGGAGGGGGTGTTGGGTTCGGCAAGCTCTGCCCCGGCGACAGGAAGGACTTCCAGGTGCCCCTGCCTCCTGCAGGCGGCCCACCCTCGGCTCCGGTGGCCCTGCAGGGGTCCGCCTGCTGATGTACGGGGGGCGATCGTCGAAAGATTACGGGGTTATCCCGGATGTTATTGCCAGGAGCCCTGTTGTCTACTACGCTCAGCCCACCAGGGATTGACGCGCAAGAGAGGCGGCTGCGGCCGGCAAGGAGACAGATCATGGGAAGACACAGGGTTCTGACAGCAACGGGAGCGGGCATCGGCCTCGTGTCCCTCGCAGGCGCCAGCCTTGCCTGGGCCTGCTCCTCACTGGCGCCCAGCGCCTACGTGAGCGTGAATCCCGGCGAGGCTCCGCCGCAGACGCCGAGCCAGGTGCAGGTGACGACCCACTACATGAGCGAGATGAAGGGCGGCACCAGCGCCTCGATCATATGGGCCGATGCCAACAACACCTATCTCCGCACGCTGGCCCCGGCCCCAACGACCGACTCGACCACCACGGTCACCGTTCCGGCGGCGGCGCCCGGCTACTACTACATCAACGTCTATGAGGGCTCCTTCCGGGCCACCCCGGCGACATTCACGCTCCCGGCACCTCCGGGCCAGCCGATGCCTCCGAAGCCCGCCAACTACGGCTCGCCTGACACCACGGTGTACGGACTCGGCGGCAGGCCTGCGGGTTCGGCGCCCAGCACCACCAACAACGTGGCGGCTCCCGCCCCGCGGGCCCAGGCTCAGGTTCCTGCTCAGGCACAGCCGCAGCAGGCTCCCGGTCGCACCGCCGTGAACGCCGCGCCCGCGGGCTCGACCATCGCTCCCAAGGCGGCCATCTTCGGCACGGCGACGGCGGCAGCTCCCGAGTCGGCGACGTCGGCCAACCCCATCCCGGGTGCACCACAGCAGCCTGCGGCCGGCGGCAATGTGCCCGCCAGCCAGGTTCTCGGTGACCTCTGGGGCGGCTTCGCCAAGGGCAAGACCAACTCGCAGGCTCCCAGCCTGATCACGACCTCGGATTCCGGTCCCGGCGTCGGCCTGACCGTGGGACTGCTGGCCGCGGGCCTGGTCGCTCTCTTCGCCGGCTTCGGTATCGCCGAGGTCCGTCGGACCCGCGCCACCGCGATGTCGACCATCGAGTAGACAGACACTTCCCGAGGGGGGGTACTTCGGGGGGACGGAAGGCCCCGCAGCATCGGCTGCGGGGCCTTTCCTATTCCAGCCCGGCGGCCGCAGGCCCACAGACCAGTGGCCTAGCCACTCCACTGGCCTACTCCAGATCCCTCCGGCGGACGGCCTCGCGGGCCAGCTCTCGTCGCGAGTTGAGGTCCAGCTTGGCGAAGATGTGGGTGAGGTGGGTCTCGACGGTCCGCGGTGAGATGAAGAGCCGTTGACCGATCTCCACGTTGGTGAGGCCCTCGGCCACCAGGCTCACCACGTCGCGCTCGGCCCGGCTCAGGCCCGACCAACCGGTGGCACCACGGACGCGCGGGCCCCAACCCTTCAGTGCATAGGTCACCGCCTCCGCGGCGGGCAGCGCGGTCCCCGCCCTCCACGCCCGCTCGCAGGCCTCCGTCCCCAGAGAGTCCCTGGCAGCGGCCACGTCGGCCTGGTGGACCGGTTCCAGGACCGGAGGCCGGGCGTAGCCCTGGGCATCGCGCAACGCCTGGGCGGCCCCCAACAGCCGGGCCGCCCGTTCGGGGACACTGAGGTCGAGGGCGAGGCCCCCCAGGTCCTCGAGCGCCTGGGCGATCCCGGGAGCGTAGCCTCCACGGCGGTACAGCTCCAATGATTCGCTGAGCAGCGCCACGGCTCGCTGAGCATCCTCCTGAGCGCGGGCAAGACGGCCGAGCGAGCCCAGGACGGAGGCGGTCTGGCGTCCGTTCTGCCGTGCCCGGGCCACGTCCAGGGCCTCTTCGAGCAGTGTGCGCGCCGCCCGCAGATCCTGGCGGGACACCGCCACCTCGCCCAGGCCCTGCAGGGCCTCTGCCGACCTCAGACCCGCTTCGGCAACTGTGCTCGAGGCCTCTGTGAACAGCGCCTCCGCCTCCT
>JBHELP010000080.1:0-3228 GCA_046263035.1 Candidatus Dormibacteria bacterium
CCCGTCGCGGAGCCCCCCGACCCCGTGACCCGGCCCGGCAACGCCTCTCTCGGCCAAGGCTGGCCGGTGCCCCGGCGCAGGCCTGTCGAGCGACGCGGACCCGTTGCTCCGAGAGATGCGTCCGTGGGACGGAACGCCCGACGGGCCGAATGCCGCCTCACCAGAGCTTGCCATGTCGTTGTTCGCAGCACCCCTCCGTTTGAGGAGCACCGGCCGCAGGGTGGTGGCGTCGTCCGGCCACGAGGCGGTGGGGCGGAGCTCCTCGTCCCGCCGCAGCCATATGGTGGCGCGGGTCGCGCCCGTGCCCTCACCGAGGATCCGGGCCATGCGGGGAAGGAGCTCGTCTCCCGTGAGGGTTTCGGACATCCTTCCCGAGAACTCCGAGAGCACCTCGTACGGCGTGGCCCGCTTGCCGTACACCAGCTGGTTGGCCACCTTCTGCACCCGCTCGCGGACGGGCTGGAAGGCCACGGCCACGATGGCCGTGGCCAGGATGGAGAGGGCCAGGTTGGGCTTCCCCCCCTGCCCGATGAGCGACCCGATGCCGACCACGATGGCCACGTAGATGCCGGTGATGAAGGCGGCGAGGGCGCCGTAGACCAGCGTGCGGTTGATGACGACGTCGATGTCGTAGAGCCGGTACTTGAGGATGGCCACGGCGACAGCGACGGGGAAGCAGACCACCCCGACGGTGACGACCGGATCCCGCAACGCCGTAGGGACTGGCCCAACACCGAAGCTGAGAACGATCGCCAAGGCGAGCGGGACGGCTGCGAATGTGATCCACTTCAACTGCTCCCTCTCGTCACCCCGGGCCCGGCGGTAGCGGAGCGCCACGGAGGCGATCCCGGCGACCATGCACAGGGCCAGCACGGGAATGGTGATCAGCATCGCGATGGCGACAGCGGCAGTTGGAGGTCCGGTCGAGGAGAGGAGTCGCACGCCCCGCAAGGGCCACGTCCAAACGGCGGTGGTGAAGACACAGATCAGCAGGGCGAGGCCCGCGCCGCGGGCGACCCAGCGCCAGCGTCGTGAGGGGAGACGCCCGTCAGGGAAGAGGAGCAGCATGAACGTTGCGGTGACCCCGAGCCCGGGCATCCACATCCAGGTGTAGATCCAGGCGAAGAAATCTCCCGACGGGAGGCTGCCCGGGTGTCGCACGAGGGCGTAATTGGCATAAGACCCGGCGAACTCGACGAGGGCCTGCGTGAAGGCGATGAACAGGAAGATCCAGCTCATCAGGTGGTCCGGACGGCGCCAGCTGAGGAGGGCGGCGAGGGCGCCGACGGTGGCCGCCATGCCGAGCGAGGGCGAGTACACTTCGCTTCCCAGGAGCAGGGCGAGCGCGACCAGCGTGAGGGTGAGCACCGCTCCCGACAGGCCGAGACGAGCGGCCTGCCGAGGGGCTGGACGCCACCTCCCCCCGTCGCTCCGCATCTGTCTCACCTCACCTCACCGCCACGACTGTCCGTACGTTACGGCTCGGCCCCAGGGCGGTCCAGCGGTGCAGGCAGGTGTCTTTGGGGTGAGGGTGATACCCCCTGCGTTTCACATGGCTGACCCCCTTGACCGGCGGATGGGCGGCAAGTCTCAATAGCCGGCATGCCGGACGCGAAGATCACCGTATACCTCGCCGACGACAACCTTCTGGTGCGGGAGGGGGTGCGCGCCCTGCTCTCCCTTGCCGACGACCTGGAGGTGGTGGGGGTGGCCGAGGACTACGACGGGCTGATCGCCGGGGCGGAGGCGGCGGCCCCAAATGTCGTCGTCACCGACATTCGCATGCCGCCCACCTTCCAACGGGAGGGTATCGACGCCGCCAAGCAGATCCGCAAGCGCCATCCCGGCACCGGCGTGGTAATCCTCTCCCAGTACGACGAGCCCGAGTACGCCATCTCACTACTCAGCGAGGGGGCGGCGGGTTACGCCTACCTGCTCAAGAACCGCGTTGCGGAGGGCGACCAGCTGACCCGTGCGATCCGCGAGGTGACGACGGGGGGGTCTGTGCTCGATCCCACCATTGTCGAGGCGCTGGTCAATCCGGTCACCGCCGGTGGGGGCCTGACCGGGTCCGATGAGGACCTCCTCCGGCTGGTGGCCGAGGGCAGGACGATCAAGGCCATCGCCGTGGCCCGGGGGACCACCGCGGCCGCCGTCGCCGATGGCATCGAGCAGCTCTTCCTCACCATCGCCCAGGGGGCGAGCTCGGGGGCGCGGGGCGCTCTGCAGCAGCTGAAGCTGCTCCACCAGGCGATCGTGGAGCGCGAGGAGCAAGGCGAATCGCTGAGCCGTATGCTCCCAACCGGGCTCGCCGAGAAGGTGCGCCGTGAGGGCCGTCGGATCGGTCAGACAGAGAATCTCACGGTCACCGTCCTGATCTCGGACATCCGCGGCTACACCACCATCGCCGAGGACTCCGATCCCAGCGTGCTCGCCGGCCAGCTCAACGAGCACCGGGCCGAGATGAACCGGGCGATTCTCGCCGAGGGGGGCACGGTCATGCAGTTCGTCGGGGACTCGGTGATGGGCGTCTTCGGCGCTCCCCTGCCCCAGGAGGACCACGCCGATCGGGCCCTGGCCGGAGCGATCTCGATGCACGAGCGCCAGGCGGCCATCAACGAGCGGTGGTCGTCGCGGTGCCTGCCCGCATTCGCGATGGGCATCGGCCTCTCCTCGGGGAACGTTGCGGCGGCCCTGCTCGGCTCCGAGGAGCGCCTCGAGTACTCGGTGGTGGGCGACAGTGTCAACCTGGCCCAGCGGCTGCAGCAGTGGGCGCAGCCGGGTGAGACGGTGCTGAGCGAGGCGACCTATGCCCTGCTCAGAGGCCCCGTGGAGGCGCAGCGGCTGGAGCCCGCCCAGGTCAAGGGCCGGCACGCGCCGGTGCTGGCCCACCGGATTCGCGCTCGCCAGCGGGTCGCCTGACCGGGAGGGGTCCGCGGCTCCAGGATGGGCACCATTCTTGAGCCGCACGCGAGCCGAAATGACGACAGAGTGACGGAGGTCGATGGCGGCCGAGGGCGAGGCTGGCGGCGGCACTCAGGGGCGGGGCTGGCCTCTCTCCGCAAGGTAGACGAGGACCGCCTTGACCCGGCGGTGGACCTCGCGCTCCTCGCCAAGCCCCAGCTTCGAGAAGATGGAGTTGATGTGCTTCTCGACCGCCCGCTCGGTGAGGAAGAGCGCGGATGCGATGGAGGCGTTATTGCGTCCCTGGGCCATCCTCTCCAGAAC